>WGFD01000196.1 GCA_015492395.1 Deltaproteobacteria bacterium
CATGTCTTCGGTCAAAAGGGTCCAATGGACGTTATGGCCGCCATAATGGGGAGGAGGAGTATCAGGAATTTCCTTGAAAAGGATATCCCCACTGAGGCGATTACCACCTTAAAGAATGCGCTCATATGGGCCCCGAGTGCGGGAAATCTTCAGAGTCGGCGTTTTTTCTTTCTCTATAACAACGGGATAAAGGCAAGGTTGGTTGAGGCCGCCCTACACCAGTCATTCATATCCAAGGCTCCGCTCGTCGTAGTCGCCTGCGCAGACCTGATGATAGAAAGGTGGTATGGTGCAAGAGGGGCAAACCTCTACTGTATCCAGGATGTGGCCTGCAGCATAGAGAATATGTTGCTTGCCGCTCACGCCATCGGTCTTGGCAGCGTCTGGATTGGTGCCTTCGACGAAGGGGCCGTATCCGGTCTCCTTGAGCTTGCATCCCACCTCCGGCCCGTCGCCATCATTCCAATCGGCTATCCAATCTCTGTTCCGGCACCCCCTGGACGTGTCAGACATACCCAGGCGATAGTAGAGGTCCGGTAAGGAGGTATACCGCTGAAGATAGAGCTATCACAAAACGCACTCACCGTCTTAAACAAACGCTACCTCAAGAAAAACAAGGGTGGAAAAGTCATCGAAACACCCGAAGATATGTTCGGGAGGGTTGCAGAGAACATCAGCCAGGCCGAGCTCTCCTATAACACAAAGGCCGATGTAAAGAGGACAAGTGCAGAGTTTTTCGAAGCCATGGCGTCCCTCGAATTTCTGCCGAATTCACCAACCCTTATGAATGCAGGATGCAGACTACAGCAGCTATCCGCCTGCTTCGTCATACCCGTCCATGATTCACTGGACTCGATCTTCGAGGGGGTAAAGCTAACTGCAAAGATCCATCAATCCGGAGGGGGCACCGGTTTTTCCTTCTCCAGCCTCAGACCCGCCAATGATGTCGTCGGCTCCACGGGAGGTATAGCCAGCGGTCCAATATCCTTCATGAAGGTCTTCAATATGGCTACGGAGGTGATAAAGCAGGGCGGTACCAGGAGGGGGGCGAATATGGGGGTTCTGAGGGTAGACCACCCGGATATAATCGAATTCATAACCATCAAAAAGGACCCTTCCGAGCTAGCCAACTTCAATATCTCTGTTGCAGTAACCGATGCCTTCATGTATGCGGTTGAGAAGGGTGGTGACTACCCCCTCGTAAACCCAAGAACAGGCAAAACCGTTAGGATAATAAGCGCCATGGAGGTCTTTAACACCATAGTGGAGAATGCCTGGAGCAGCGGCGATCCCGGCCTTCTCTTCATCGACAGGATCAACAGAGACAACCCCACCCCCCAGCTCGGTGCCATAGAGGCCACTAACCCATGCGGTGAACAACCCCTCCTGCCCTATGAATCCTGCAATCTCGGCTCCATAAACCTTGCGAAGATATTGAAGAGAAAGAACGGTCAATGGACGATAGACTACAACAGACTGGAACGTCTTGTAAGGCTTGGCGTAAGGTTCCTCGACAACGTAATAGACATGAACAGGTACCCCACCCCCGAGGTGGAACGGATCACCAGGGGGAATAGAAAGATCGGTCTGGGGGTCATGGGCTTTGCGGACATGCTTATACGGCTAAGGATCCCATACGATTCTAACAGGGCCTGCGAGGTCGGACGTGAGGTCATGCGCTTTATAAACAACATGGCATGGAAGGAATCGGAAGATCTCGCAAAGGAGAGGGGAACCTTCCCCAACATCAAGGCAAGTATCTTCGGCGGGGACAAAGGAAGGCCGGTGAGGAACGCCACAACGACAACCGTGGCACCTACGGGAACACTGAGCATCATCGCGGGGTGTTCCAGCGGTATAGAACCCCTCTTCTCCCTCAGCTATACAAGACAGGTATTGGGAGGGATAGAGCTCCCCGATATAAATCCGATCTTCCCCGAAGTCGCACGGAATGAAGGGTTTTATTCCGATGAGTTGGAGGACTATGTGGCAAAAGGAGGGGACATATCAGAGAGAGGCGACGTCCCTGAAGATATAAAGAAGGTATTTGTAACCGCCTTCCGGATACCTACGGAGTGGCATGTCAAGATGCAGGCTGTCTTCCAGGAACACACCGACAATGCCGTAAGCAAGACCGTAAACCTGCCACCGGAGGCGACCAGAAAAGATGTAAATAAGGCCTTCCTCCTTGCCTACAAACTTGGCTGCAAGGGGGTTACAGTGTACAGAAGCGGAACTAAACCGGAACAGGTGCTTACCTGCAAAAACACGCTCTACTGCTAAAGCAGTCAAAGTACCGCTCCTTCCTTGTACAGATTCGACTTTCATATAAAGGCAGCTATAATCAAAGGACTCAAATGTCCTGAAAGAAGACTCCAGGCACAGATATATTGAAGCTCCCTGCAGCAAGCTGTGGGGAATACCTGCCTGCCCGCCTGCCTGTCAATCCTGGCAGACAGGTCAATCCCGGCAGACAGGCGCTCGCGATGCATGTTCAACCACTCATATCATTGGCGAAAAGCGGTTTACCCGCCGGGTGCTTTACTTAATCCCTTTCTTTATATCGGGATCATAGCCAGCATAAGAGGGATCCTGCTTACGCAGATGAAAGTGGGTCATGGGGGGAGATGGAGTGGCGCAACGGAGTGGTACAGTTAGGGGGTCCACGCCACTATAGCATGGATCTTGATCATCCGCTGCTACCGTTGCGTGAAGGTGTCCTTTTACACTGCGAGAGCCACCGGCATTTCCGCTCCACACGGCACAATTATATATCGACAAGACACAGGATCAAGGAGCCGCTAATCCGATGCCAGTAGTGTTGCGGCGGCCTCCGCTGCCAGTGGTTTAGAAAAAAGGTACCCCTGAGCCAATCGGCAATCATTCTCCAGCAGGTAGTTCGACTGTAGTTTTGTCTCAACACCTTCAGCAACGACATTTATTCCAATATTACGGCCAAGCAACAAAATGGTATTCACAAGCACGCGACTCTTTGCATCGTCTTCCATTCTGGCTATAAAGGAACGGTCGATCTTCAGCCCATCGATGGGAAAGCGATGGAGGTAGCTTAAAGATGAATATCCGGTACCAAAATCGTCTATATACAACCGGATGCCTGTTTCCTTCAGGTCTTTAAAGAGTTCTATCGCTTCTGCTGTGTTATGCATAATGATACTTTCTGTAACCTCCAGTACGATCGCCTCTGGTGCAAGCCCTATCTTGTCCAGTGTGCGCACCACATCATCCACGAAACTCTTCTGCCAGAATTGGCGTCCGGAGATGTTTACGTGGATAGTCATGTCCCGGTATTGCGGGAATCCGTCCCGCCATGCTCTGATCTTTTCGCATGCCTCTTCCAAGACCCATTGCCCGATTTGAACTATAAGCCCACTCTCTTCGGCGACCGGTATAAATTCGAGAGGCGATATAAAACCTCTAGTCGGATGTCGCCAACGGACCAAGGCCTCGAAGGAGACGATAGCGCCGCTCTTTAAGTCCACTATCGGTTGATAGTGCAGAATAAACCCCTTATGTTCAATGGCGTACCTGATATCCATCTCCAGTTGCAATTGAGCGACCGCCTTTGCGTGCATCTCCTGGTCAAAGACCATGTAACGCGACTTCCCCGCCATCTTCGCCGCATACATCGCGATATCCGCGTCACGTAACAGGTCCTCGCCGGACTTATATCCAAGACTGCTGAATGTGATACCTATACTGGATGATGTCGACACTTCATGCCCCTCCAATACCATCGGAATAGACAACCGCTCAAGTATCCTTTGTGCCAATCTGCCCGCGTCAGATGGCTCACCAAGGTCTGAAAGTAAGACTATGAACTCATCCCCACCCAATCTGGCGATAGTATCGGCCGCACGAACGGTATTCTGCAAACGCTTTGCAACTTCTACCAACAATTGATCGCCGACAAGATGTCCAAGACTGTCATTGATGAGCTTGAAGCGGTCAAGGTCCAAGTAGAGAACGGCGAACTTGAAAAGAGGTTGCCGCCTGGCATGGTCGATCGCCTGTGTCAAGCGCTCCATAAATACCGCGCGATTAAAGAGACCTGTCAGCGGATCATGGCGGGCATCCTTCCTTAGGCACTCTTCAGCGAGCACACGGTCAGTCACATCCCGCCCGGCGATGTAGTAGAGGTGTTCGTCTGGATAGGCCACGATACGCCATGACAACCATCGATATCTACCCTCACTCGAGCAGAAACGGCACTCCATCTCGATCGGTTCGCCGCTCTCTGTCTGGCGTTGCAAGGCCGCCATGAACTGCTGGCGGTCGTCGGCGTGAATAAGCTGAAAAAAGGATTCTTTCTTTAAGCGCTCATCGGTATAGCCGAGTGTTTTATGCCAGGCGCTATTAAACTGTTTGAGGTATCCATCAAAGTCAGCAATCGCCATAAGCTCTATCGACAATTTAAAGAAGCGATCACGCTGCATGATCGCACGGCGCAGATCCAATGTCAGGAATGCCTGTGAAGCCAACGGTATGAAGCGGCGAAGCCGCTTGACATGGGTAGGACTGAAATAATGCGCTTCGGAATGGACACATGTAAGAATTGCGGCATTCTCTCCACTGGAAAGACGGACATGCAAAGCAGATTTGATCCCTTTGCATGCGACCTCCGGCAAACCGGCCCATTCCGGCACCAATTCAATGTCGAATACAGCGGCCGGTTTGCCGGCTAATACCCGCCGGAAAAGTGACTCAGGTTTCCACGTCGTCGACTTGAGAGCTTCAGAAGTCGACACGGCTGGAACCATGGTCCCATCATCACAGGTTGTCAGGATAAAGGCATCTTGAAACTTGACCAAAGACCGCAGCACATCGATCAAAACGTAGAACAGCTCCTCAATGTCTTGCGCTTCTGCTATAGCCTGCAGCCCATTGAGCAACGCCATGGACTCAACCCTCAGCGCCTGTTCCCGTTGGCGGGAGCGCTCCAGGTCAAGCAGAGTCTCCAGTAGTTGTTCTGATTGCGTCACGATCTCGGACATCACTTCCTGAAAAGCAGCACAGAGATCATCAAATTCCCGTGGTGATTCTTCCCCCCCACAAAACAGCCCTGTTCACCGAATGTGAAGATACCCATAAAGGGCGTAGTGGGCAATACCTCACGCAAACTGTCAACAACTTCGTCAATACGGTCCTGGACAGTCAACATACAGCCCGCACAGTAGACGACCAATGCGCCGGCAACATCATGGGGACTCGATGAATACGTCTCCAGTGCAGACGACGCGACCCGTCCCGCGCGGGAAATGAGACTATCCTGAGTCCCGCGCATGAGCACCAGTTCCTCCCCGGAAGAGATATGGGTAAAGAGGGTAAGCGCCCCGGTATCGGTCACCGCGTCGGGATGCGAAAGTTGATAATAGGGTATCTCACCGACATGTCCCGCGACACGACCCAGTGGGTGCAAGGTGGTGCTGGCAAGAATGTTGCCGCCTTTCTCAAGGTGAGTTGAAATCATCCCTCCGATCCACTCGTTATAGACTTTGGCCGCCGGACGTCCGTCTATTTCCACCAAGAGGCGCCCATCCGCCTTCGTAACGGTCCCTTTCATCCCAGTCGGCTCGTACCCGCTATGGAAGGCAAACATCACCTCCGTTGACGGAAAGAGAACCGTGACTACAACGGCGTCACTGAACACCCGATCGTTGGCGAACTGCTTCCACTCACCACTCACCGTATTATCAGCCGTACTCCCGCCGGTGACAGGAACCATGTCTCCTACCACATCGGCTATACCGGCTATCAATGCCTCTTCACACCCCGGAGCCGCCGTCATCCACACCATTGCCGGCACTTCACCACTACAACCAGCCTGCTTCAGCGCCTCAATAACAGCATATTGCGCCGTCTTTCTGGGATCCCCGTTTAACCTGGCAGCCCCGACACCGTAACGCCCCTCGGGATCCAAGACGCCGCACATCGCCAAACCATGCCCATCCTTACTGTGAAATCCCGATTGAGTCATGACACCGATACAAGACGTTCCGCCATAGAGCTGAACATCAGGCGCATGTTCACGCAGCTTCGCCACCACTGCCTCCAAGTCATAGCTCACAGAGCAGTACAGCATGAGTAAATCCGGCTTTGCGCCGAGTTTGGTCAGTATGCAGTCATAGGCTTTTATAACTGCCTCAATTTCCGGATCCGTAGACCATGCGGTAACAATCTTCATCTCTCCTCCTTGAGGATTTATCCCATATCCGTCGCTGCGGTCTCAACCCGATCATTCGGGAATTCCGGTAGATCACTGTAGCCTTCCATCTGTCATCTTTATTTGCAGTTTACGGATACTGTCACTTAATCTCTCCAATTTGAATTTGAAGAAAGTAGCAGGCCCGGCGCACCGCATTGAAAAATACACAGCCTCTTGCCGTGCTCAATCTCAAGGTTCGGCAGCAATTTGGATATAGATCACTTTAGGTTTACTCTTGAATGTGCCCGACACCGCGTCAATCACAGCCTTTTCCAGAGTTGAGACTCTTTGATCCCTAACATCGCTGGTCCTGAAAATTACGGAGACATGAGTGAGGACTCCATTCCGCATATTCCAACCCACTTGAGGCACCCATCCATACTTGTCCTTGATCACCTTCTGTATAAGTTTCTGCTTTTCAAACATACCTTTCATATCTTCGACTGCGTCGCAACCGAAGAGCAACAGGACAAACAGAAATAAGACTATAGCTTTTTTCATGGACTACTCACACGGATACAAGACGGCTCATATGGACTATCGCCCGCACTGCGCCATCCATACCGACTATTGAAGTTACTACAACCTATCGACCAGGTTAGCATAGCTAAGCCATGTGCTGAACCACCTGATATGGAGAGGGGCTTCACCAGGGTGGAATTCTGTCCTCCCATCCCTATCACAGATGGATCCAACCTGTTATAATATGTTTTCGACTCAAACGGTATTGAACTTGAAGGTAATCTCGGCCAGCAGGAGAACCGATATCCCGGCCTTCCACGCAGAGTGGTTCATAAGAAGGCTTAGGGAGGGGTATGTCTATGCAAGAAACCCTTACAGCGGCAGACTTCTTAGAGTCTCCTTGATGCCGGAAGACATCCAGTCGGTCGTCTTCTGGTCGAAGAACTTTACACCGTTGATCTCGAAGATCGAGACGGTAGAGAAGACCACCAAGAGGTTGTTCTTCCACTTCACTATAACTGCGGTCTCCAAGGATATCGAATGTGGCACGCCGCACTACAAAGATGCAATCAAGGACCTCATCTACCTCTCCAATAGGTATTCACCGGAGCATATCATCTGGCGCTTCGACCCAATAGTCATCACCAAGCACCTTACCCTCGACTACTATAAAGACATGTTCACAACTTATACTGAGGAACTTAAAGGCCATGTCAGGAACTGCTATATCAGTTTCATGCACCCCTACAGAAAGGTTATGGTCAACTTTTCGAGGCACAATAAACATGGCCTGCTGTATATCCCTACAGAGGAGCGGATGGCATTCGCAGAAGACCTGGCAATGATCGCCAGAAGAATGGGGTCAAAACTCCATACATGTTGCAACGACTATCTCCTCTCGGACAATATCTTTAAGGGGAGTTGCATTAATGGAGAGAGACTTGCCAACTTGTTCGGTGACCCGCCCATCTCATCTCAACCCATCCCTACACGGAAGGGCTGCGGTTGCACAAGGAGCGTAGATATCGGCTCTTACGACACATGCCTGCACGGCTGCATTTATTGCTATGCCAATACGACGAAGGAAAAAACAACCGTTTCTTACAAACGCCATAATATTGAATGGAACGGCCTCGGCTTCCACGTGGAGGATGGTTGAACCATGATTCTTTGCTGCTTCGTAACGGTAAGTACCCATTAAGTAAGGCTGCTTCACTGACACCTCTCTCTCCTGCCGGTTGGTTTTATTCCGTCGAACAACGCCGGCCTATCTTCTCACGCCACATACATGCCGCGCTAAAGTTTAGACGCCAGATTGCCGATATAATAAAGGGGTATTATACCCGACGTAATAAATATTCATACAGAGCACCAGAACAAAGCGGATCAAGGCGCAACTAAGGTGGAAGACCGGGGCCTGCCTTCATTGTACGCCTCGACTACGAACCGGAAAGCAACGTCAGCATGTACGCTTATAACGATCTGCACAGAAAGTTCCAGGTTCCCGAGGGCATAACAAATGATCGATAAGGTATCCTACACACCTTCCTTCTTGAGCCAGACGCAGTCGACAAACGGCCGCAGCAGTCGGAAGGAACTGGATAATGGAGAAGGGTTAAGCCAAGCAGCGGGATCAAACGGTCAGGATATCGTCGACATCTCCACCATAAGGCCCGTTCCGGCAAATCAAAGCGGCTACAAGGTATCCGACAGACTAGAAGGGGAGGGGGAGCGGGATACAGTGAACGGTGAAGAAAAACTGACCACGGATGAAAAAGTAGAGATCGAAGGACAGAAGAGAAGAGACAGAGAGGTTCGCAAACACGAAGAGGCTCACATGGCAGCAGCGGGGCCATATGTCAGGGGCGGCCCTTCATACGAGTATCAAGTCGGGCCTGACGCCCGAAGATACGTTACGGATGGCGAGGTCTCTATAGATACTTCGCCGGTCTCAAATGACCCGGATGCGACTATTAGAAAGGCCGAAACCATACGCAGGGCCGCGAATGCGCCCGCAGAACCTTCAAGCCAGGACCGTCAGGTGGAATCTCAGGCCTCACGGATGGAGGCCGATGCAAGGGCGGAAAAGGTAAAAGAGGCCCGGGAGGAATACGGCGAGGGAGAAGCCACCTCCAATACCGGCAGAGACGAAAGTGCAAAGATCGAAGTCCCTGGAGGAACAAGCATCAACGACGGTCCGGCGGCACGTGCTGGAGGTCACGCGTATGCCCGGGACACGTCCGAACCGTGGGGGACATTGGACGTAATCACCTGAAGAAACATCCCTTCTCCAATAATCGATAAAACTCCCCTATACAAATCAAATCCAGGAACCACAGTAAGGAAGGTACGGATGTGTGAGTTATTGCAGAGAGTAACCCCGGCTTAAACTATTTACCGGTGCAAGACCGGAGCACCATGAGCACAAACTTATTGTTGAGAAAAAAAACTAAGAAGTATATCATTCTCCTGTATCAGGATCGACATGTCTGCAAAACAGGGCAACGGCATTAACCTACTACAGGTGCAGTTATGAAAGAGTTTTACAAGATCGTTGAACTCAAAGGACATATCATAGAGTCCCTGATACTTCCCAAGATCTTCGATGAGATCCTGGACAGGGGCGGTGACTACGTTTCTGAAGAGATCAGGATAGGCAAGACAAAAAAGGACATGAGCTATGCCAGGATCAGGGTAACCGCACCGGAGGAGAATCTGCTTAATAATATCCTGGACAGGCTCCATGAACTGGGAGCAACCTCCAAGGAGGATGAGGAGGTGATTTTAAAAACCGCAAGGAAGAATGGGGTATTTCCGGATGGATTCTATTCGACCACAAATCTGGATACCTATATATATTACAGGAAACGCTGGATAAAGGTCGAAGATATTTCCATGGACTGCTGTATCAGGGTGGATACCGGGCGGATGAAGGCGCAATCCCTTAAGATCTGTGATGTGAAAAGGGGTGATAAGTTTGTAATCGGTACAAGGGGGGTGCGCGTACTTTTACCTAAGCTGCCCTATAAGAAGGGTGTCTTCGAGTTTATGAGCAGCGGTGTCTCCTCGGAAAAACCAAAGGGGGTCATGATCAAGAGGATAGCGGAAGAGATAATCGAACTAAAAAAAGGTAAGGCCTCGAAGATCCTCTTTGTATGCGGCCCGGCGATAATCCATACCGGATCGAGGGAGTACTTGGTCAGCCTGATAGAGCGGGGCTATGTCAGCACTCTCTTTGCAGGCAATGCCCTCGCGGTCCACGATATCGAGGTGTCACTGTACGGCACCTCCCTGGGAGTCTCTCTTGAAGAGGGTGTGGCCGCGCCGGGCGGCCACAACCACCACCTGCGCGCCATCAATACTATCAGATCGGCAGGTGGGATAAGGAATGCCGTAAAGAAAGGGATCCTGAGAAGCGGTGTGATGTATTCATGTATTAAGAGCGGATGTGCATTTCTCCTCGCCGGCTCCATACGTGACGACGGTCCCCTCCCTGAGGTTATTACTGACACCCTGGCCGCCCAGAGGTTGATGAAGAAGAAACTCAAAGGGGTCGATCTCGTAATCATGATCTCGACCATGCTCCACTCCATTGCTGTAGGGAATCTCCTGCCGGCCAGGGCCAGGACCATATGCGTCGATATCAACCCCGCGGTTGTTACTAAACTCGCCGACAGGGGCACACATCAGGCAACCGGTTTGATCATGGATGTAAAAACCTTTTTAAGAGAACTCTGCGATAACCTGCCGTGACAGAACTCCTACTCTGCCCCCCAACCTATTACACCGTCGACTATGAGATAAACCCATGGATGCACATCCACAACAAACCGGACAGGGAATTGGCGGAGTCGCAGTGGACGGCATTCTACCGGCTTCTTACTGAGTTGAAGGTTACGGTCCACAGGATCGACCCGAAACCCGGCCTCCCCGACATGGTCTTTACCGCCAACGGGGGGCTGGTCTTCGGAAACAAGTTCATCGTAAGCAACTTCAGACACGCAGAAAGGGCAAAGGAGGCCCCAGTCTTCGCCTCATGGTTCAAGAACAGGGGATATGAAGTGGTTCACCTTCCTCGGGATCGTTACTTCGAGGGGGAAGGAGACGCCTTAATGTTCGGCGATACACTTGTCGCCGGCTTTAAATTCAGATCCGACATACATTCACACAGGTATATCGGAGAGGTAATAGGAAGGAGGGTGATATCTCTAGAGCTCGCGAGCCCCAACTTCTACCACCTCGACACCTGCTTCTGTCCACTGAATGACGAAACGGCTATCTACTATCCGGAGGCATTCGACTCTTACGGCAGAGAGGTTTTGAAGCACATCATCCCAAACCTTATAGAGGTGGGCAGAAAGGATGCAATGAACTTTTGCTGTAATGCCGTGGTCAGCGGGAAGAACGTGATAATGAATAATTGCTCTGCCGAACTGAGGAGGAGAATGGAGACCCTCGGCCTCAACGTATTCCAGTTGAGCTTCAGTGAATTCATAAAGGCCGGCGGAAGCAGCAAGTGCCTTTCGCTGTACCTTAAATCTCCACACAACGAACCGTAGGGAATCCTCAAGTGTAAGGAACGCTTCTTTTTGTATTCGCCCTTCGGTTACGTCCAAGAAGACGGATGCCTTCAGTATTGCATTGACATTAACGGTGGTTGAAGTAGAATTATTCCATTGTCGAATGGATCAAATCCACATCACCGGAAAGGTCTAAAATATTTACTATGGACATATGCTTATGGGAGATATCTTCAAGCTTGCAGACTGGCTGGGACCGGCAAAGGTAATCCATCTACATGAACCTTCAATAGGTTTGAAGGCCGTCCTGGTAGTGGACAATGTGGCTCAGGGACCCTCCATAGGGGGATTACGCATGGCACCAGACGTAAGCACGGAGGAGTGCGCCAGGCTTGCCAGGGCTATGACACTGAAGAACGCCGCCGCCGGGCTATCTCACGGAGGGGGCAAGTCCGTTATCTACGGTAACCCCAGGATGGGGCTGCCGGAGAAGGAGCGCCTGATACGCGCCATGGCCTGCTCACTCCGTGATATCAAAGACTATATATTCGGACCCGACATGGGCACCACCGAGGAGTGCATGGCCTGGGTCAATGATGAAATCGGCAGGGCGCTGGGGCTGCCGAAAGAGATCGGAGGTATCCCTCTCGATGAGATAGGCGCTACAGGCTGGGGGCTCAGCCATGCAGTGGAGGTTGCCCTGGACTACTGTGACTTCACGCTCGAAGGGGCGAGGATCGCCATCCAGGGTTTTGGAGCGGTCGGCAAGCACACGGCCCGCTTCCTTGTTGCAAAGGGCGCCCTACTGGTAGGGGCGGCGGATTCATCGGCGACTATATACAACCCCAACGGCCTGGATGTGGAGGAGCTCATCGAGGTCAAAGACTCCGGCAAGAGCGTTGGAGACTATTCCGGCGGTAAGAGACTCGATCGGGGGGCTGTGATCGACATCGAATGCGATATCTGGGTGCCTGCGGCCCGTCCAGACGTCATCACAGAGGAAAACGTGCACCGGTTGAAAACGAAGCTGGTGATCGAGGGGGCCAACATCCCCATAACCCCATGTGCCGAAGAGTATCTCCATAAAAACGGCATACTCTGTGTTCCGGACTTTATCGCAAACGCAGGAGGGGTAATCTGCGCAGCGATGGAGTACCAGGGGATGTGTCAGAGTGCGGCATTAGAAACCATAAAAGAGAAGCTGTGCAATAATACAAGGATAGTCCTGGAGGAGTCCAGGACCGAGGGGATCCTGCCCCGTAAAGCGGCAGAAAACCTTGCCATAGAGAGGGTAAAGAGGGCTATGGCCCTGAGGCGGTGGTCCATCTTTTAAGAAAAGATCCGGTTCGTTCAGATCTTCCGTGGCGTAAGGATGCGCCGTTGTTTTTGATGGCTGCAAACCATTTAAAGTGACAAGAAAGAGAATATCGAATCTTCCTCTTTCGTCTCCGAATGATCTTGTGATGAGCTATTCCGAGGTTTCTTGAAAGATACACAATGAGCGCACTCCCGGTCTTTTGCTGGAGGAAGCTTCGAGGCAACTCTTTGTTAATATTGTATGAGGGGTGGGAAACCATACCTGCATACGAATCCAGTCTTTAAACGGAGCGTACCATGTACCGCATACGTTTCCACGGCCGCGGGGGACAGGGGATAAAGACGGCAAGCCGCATCCTCGGTACGACCCTCTTCATGGAGGGTTTCGAGGTACAGGACGGACCAAGGTATGGAGCCGAGCGGCGCGGTGCTCCTATGTTCGCCTATGTACGTGCTTCCATGGAACCGATTCAGGAACGCGGGATTATACGCCTGCCAGACCTTGTAATAGTGACCGATGACAGTCTAATACCCATACCGGCCGCCGGAGTGCTTACCGGTGTGGCGGAACGAACCGTTCTGCTTATAAACAGCGACGAGGAACCAGGGCTCTGGAGAGAGAGACTTGCACTTGCTGGACCGATCCTTACCCTGCCTGCGGCTGCGCACGCACCGCATATAAATACGCAACTAACCAGCGTCCTAAGTACCGGTGCTGCCGCGAACCTGATCGGCGTAATATCCCGCAGGACCCTGGAAGAGGCTATCCGTAAGGAACTCGCACCGCTTGGTGCAGGAGCAGTGGAAGTAAACCTGGAAAATGGACTGAAGGCATTTGACCTTACAGTGGTGCTAAAGGGCTCGGTAAGAGAGGGTGGAAAAACCCAGGCCGCCTCTTATGATCCTCCTGACTGGATCGACCTTCCATTCGAAGAGGCCGCTATCTCGGCACCCGCCATTCACGCCACTGCCACCAGTGAAAGAGTAAAGACCGGTGTCTGGCGCACTATGCGCCCTGTCATAGACTATAGCCTCTGCAACCGCTGCTGGTGGATATGCAGCACCTTCTGCGCCGACGGGGTGATAAGAGTTGATGAAGAGGGCTACCCAAGGATAGATTACGAACACTGCAAGGGCTGCATGATATGCGTAGCACAGTGCCCACGCCATGCCATCTCGGCCATACCAGAGCATGGTGAAGACACCGGAGAGAGGCAAGAATGAAGCGTACACTATTGACAGGCAATAGTGCAGCTGCATGGGGTGCGCGCCTGGCCGACGTAGACTATGTGCCCGCCTTCCCGATAACTCCACAGACCGAGATCATTGAAACTATCGCAGAGTGGATAGACGGGGGCAGGATGCGGAGTCGCATGGTAACCCTTGAGTCGGAACACTCTATGATTACGGCCGCCGGCGCCGCAGCGGCTACCGGTGTGAGGGTGTTCACAGCGACGTCCAGCCAGGGACTCCTCTATGGGATGGAGATGCTCTATACGGTAGCCGGCTGGCGGGTGCCATTCGTCTTGGTCAACGTCTCCCGCGGGTTATCAGCCCCGATCACCCTGGAACCAGACCACAACGACGTACTGGCAGCAAGGGACAGCGGCTTTCTGCAGATCCATTGCGCTACATGCCAGGAGGTGCTGGATAGTATAATCCTTGCGTTCAGGCTGGCGGAAGACAAAAGAGTAAGACTGCCGGTGATAGTCAATATGGATGGCTTCTATCTCTCATTCACTAGAGAGCCGGTGGAGATCCCCGACACCGGGAGTGTAAGGCAGTTCCTTCCCCCCTTAGACGCCGGGGATATTTCCTTTCGCGCGAGCGCGCCTATAAGCCAGGCAACGGCCGTTCTCGGCGGCTCACCTTACTCATACTTCCGCTATGAAAGCCACATGGCGGCGACCAACGGACTTGCCGTCTACGATGAAGCCGCAGAGTCATTCGCCGGACTGTTCGGGAGGTCATACGGTACCGTCGAGGAGTATCGCATGGAGGGGGCAGAGATTGTCTTCGTCATGGTCGGCTCCTTCGCTACCAAGGCCAGAGAGGCCGTCGACCGCCTGCGCGGGGCCGGCCGTCCTGTGGGACTCCTGCGGCCGAGGCTGCTGCGCCCCTTCCCCGGCAAAGCCCTCAGGAAGCTCTTGGCAGGGAGGAAGGGGGTAATGGTAATAGATCAAAACCTCTCCATGGGTAAGGGCGGTGTGCTCCACATGGAGCTGGCATCCGCGCTTTACGGTCATCCGGACGCTCCCCCCGTGCTTACAAGCTTTATCGGAGGCCTGGGCGGGCGTGACATCACTCCCGAGGAGTTCTATGAAATGGTTGCCGTCACAGAGAAGGCTATCAAAGACGGCAGTACACCGCCTCCGCGGTTGCTGTATACCAAACGCGAACTCGACGAAGTCAGGAAGCTCCAGGCCATAGCAAATGTGGAGCGCCGGGAAACGGGAAAAGGCGAATGAATGAGCCGAAATTCCGATACATGAAAGACCTGCCATCCGCCAGGCTGCTGGGATCCGGGACCGCAATGTGCGCAGGCTGCGGCGGACTGCAGGCACTCCATGGAATATACGACATCCTTGGGGAAAAGACCGTCTTCATCAATGCCGCCGGGTGCATGACGCTGCTCTCCGTATATCCCTTTACACCATTCCGCGGCTCTTGGTTATACACCTCCATGGCCTCTGCACCCGCCGGCGCTCAGGGGGTGCGTGACGGACTCGACATCCTACTGGAAAAGAAGCGCATCAGCACGGAGGAAGACCTTGAGGTAGTGGTCCTGACCGGAGACGGCGCGGCCTACGGGATGGGCCTCTCCTCCACTTCCGGCGCCATAGAACGTGACCTTGACTTCCTGTACATATGTTATGACAACGAGGGATACGGCAATACAGGCCAGCAGTTCTCCGGAGCAACGCCGCATGGAGCCAGGACAGCCACCAGCAAGGGCCCACGGGGCTTTACCGGATTCAAAAAGGATCTCTTCTCTATCTGGGCGGCACACAGGCCGGCCTATGTGGCTACCATAGCCGGAGCGGAACCGCTCGACCTGGCAAATAAGATAGAAAAGGCTAGGAACCTCAAGGGGCCCAGGCTACTCATCGCCATCGCGCCATGCCCGACCGGCTGGGATTACAGGCCGGAGGACTCCGTAGATATCGGCAAGCTGGCTGTCAGGACAGGAATATGGCCTCTCAAAGAATACATAGACGGAAAGGTAGTTCACACCAAGATACCGCACCCAAGACTGCCTGTGGAAGAGTACCTTAAGAGACAGGGGCGCTTTGCACACCTCTTCACTCCCGCGCCGGATACGGCGCTCATTGCGGAGATACAGGCCAGGGTTGACGGATATTGGAAGGGGGTGGTTTGAGGTTACGACTGCCGTGAAGAGCTACTTTCACACCGGTGGCGCGGTCCCGCTTATGGGGCAAACCATCCCGGACTACTTCGCACACATCGCCGGGAAGTTTCCGGAACGAGAGGCCGTAGTATCTCTGCATCAGGAAAGACGCTTGACTTACAGAGGATTGGCGAACGGTATCGATATGCTGGGTCGAGGGCTTGTCGCCATGGGCTTTGGCAGAGGCGACAGGATCGGGGTCTGGTCGACAAACAATATAGAGTGGCTCCTCCTCCAGATGGCGACGGCAAGGATAGGAGCGATACTGGTAAACATAAATCCGGCTTACAGAGTGGATGAACTCGCCTACTCCCTCAAGTGCTCGGAGGTGCAGTGTCTCTTCACCATCCCCTCGTTCCGCAGCAGTGATTATGTCTCTATGCTCAACGGACTGATACCCGAACTCAGAAAGGCGCAGTCGCCGGACCTCAGGAACGGCAACTTCCCAAGTCTGCGGCGGGTGGTAATCTACGACCCTTCAGACCCTTCAAGGACAGAACAACCCTCTCCCGGCTTCACCACCTGGTCCGACATCACTTCGGCGGCACGGGACGTATCAAAAGGCGATCTGGACAAGATTACCGCCTCCCTCGACATGGACGACCCCATAAACATCCAGTATACCTCAGGCACGACGGGCTTTCCAAAGGCCGTACTCTTATCCCACCACAATATCCTGAACAACGCATACTTCGCTGCATTGGCCATGCGCTTTACTAAAGACGACCGCCTCTGCGTGCCCGTCCCCTTCTACCATTGCTTCGGCATGGTGTTGGCAAATCTCCTCTGCCTCTCGGTCGGGGCTTGCATCATCCTTCCCAGCGAGTACTTCGACCCTCTTCAGGTACTCAAGGCTATAGAGAGGGAAAGATGCACGGCCATCCACGGGGTTCCCACCATGTTTATAGCCGAGCTTGAACACCCATGCTTTGGTGAAACCGACCTCTCAAGCCTGCGTACCGGCATCATGGCCGGCGCACCGTGCCCGCCCGCTCTGATGGAGAGAGTAATGAACGAGATGAATTGTACCGAGATCCTGATAGGCTATGGTGAAACAGAGGCATCTCCATTGACCCACCTTACATCCGCATGTGACAGTATGGAGAGGCGCGTCGAGACCGTCGGCAGGAACCTTCCCCATCAGGAGGTTAAGGTGGTCGACACATCTACAGGCCGGACGTTGCCGGTCGGCCAAACAGGAGAGATATGTTTCAGGGGATATCACGTCATGAAGGGCTACTACGGCGACCGGGAATCAACCAGCGGGACTATAGATGAGAACGGTTGGCTTCACTCCGGCGACCTTGGCGCAATGGATGGTGATGGATACCTTAAGATCACCGGCCGACTTAAAGAGCTGATCATACGCGGCGGTGAAAATATCTATCCCAGAGAGATAGAAGATCTGATATTTACTCATCCCAAAGTGGCCGAGGTGGCGGTTTTTGGAATCCCGGATGAATTCTACGGAGAGGAGGTCATGGCCTGGATCCAGCTCCATGCAGGAGAAACCGCCACAGTAGAGGAGATAAGGGACTTCTGCAAGGCCAGACTTGCCCACTTCAAGGTCCCGAAGCATATATGGTTCGTTGATAAGTTTCCTATGACCGTCACCGGCAAACTCCAGAAGTTCCGTATGCGTGAGTTGGCAGTCGAAAAGATGAAGATAGAAGGGTAATCATACCCCTACCGAGGACATCAACTATGGAAGAGTGGACGGAACATGCGAAGTTCATAGCAGCGCTGCTGGCCATAGTGAATCCAATCGGGGCCATCCCCATATTTCTGAACCTTACAGCGGATCAATCAACAACGGAACGCCGCCGGACGGGGACCATGGCGGCCGTTTCCACTGGGATGGTGCTGGGAGTAACATTAGTCATAGGGGAAGCACTCCTCGGCTTTTTCGGGATCTCCATAGCCTCATTCCGCGTGGGCGGCGGCATACTCATCTTGCTGATGTCGATTTCCATGATGCAGGCCAGCGTAAGTCCGGTCAAGCAGACCGAGGAGGAGGCCAGGGATATAGCCGAAAGGGATACCGTAGCGGTAGTCCCGCTGGCCATCCCCATCCTGGCAGGGCCTGGGGCCATGAGTACGGTCATCCTGTATGCCCAACGCCTGCCGTCCTTGAAGCATTACCTGATCCTCTCCGCCGAGATCGCGATTGTGACCATATCTATCTGGATCTCCTTCCGCGCCGCCTACTTCATAGCCTCTCTCCTGGGCAAGACCGGAATCAATATAATAACGAGGATAATGGGCCTGATAATGGCGGCCATAGGTGTGGAGTTCATCGCCAGCGGCTTGAAGCTTTTATTTCCTATACTGTCCTGACCTCTGTCTAAGACGACAGGATGATGCCGGCCGGTATCAGGATACGCCGTCTGACGGTACAGAACCATCACAAACAAATCACCTGCTCCGCCCTGCCTACATTCAACCTTGCAGGCAGTCTTTTCCCGAAAACAATTCTTTCTTTTACGAGATATGCACCAACCGGTGCAGGGGTATGTGCTGCGATCCATGGTGGGGGATCGTAACCTACACGGTCGTAAAAGAAGGCGGCTTATCCGGTCTGAGCACATTCAAAAGGGAGGTAAAAAGAGGTGTAGCTGAAAGGGAGC
>WGFD01000197.1 GCA_015492395.1 Deltaproteobacteria bacterium
ATACACGGGTAGTTATGGTCGGGCGGGATAACTCTCATGGACTGTCTCAAGAATCAACTCGGCAATTTTTTCATCATTTTGTCTCAAGTTATATATTCCGCTATGAGAGTAGTCAATCGGAAGTTGTCAATAGATTTGAGACACTCACCGTCCCGATTTAGTGTAGCGTAGCATCACTTTTTTCTTCCGAATCCGGCTTGTTGATCCACACGGCCTTCGGCAGTTCCGGGGGCTTCGGCGCCTTGTTGACAAACCGCTCCGTGTGCAGCCCGTAGGCTCTTAGTAATGTCTCTTCCATTCTCTGCCGGACATCTTGCGCCTGCCCGTAATGGACAACTTCGGGGGCCAGCAGTCCGATCCCCGAATGCCTGTGCTCCTTGTTGTCCCACTCAAAAAAGCCCTGGCAGAAGCTTCTTGCATCCTCGATGCTTCTAAATCGGTCCGGAAATTCAAGACGGTACTTCATGGTCTTGAACTGCGCCTCCGAATAGGGATTGTCATTGCTCGTATAGGGCCTGCCGTGGGTCCCGGTCACTCCAAGGTCGGACAAAAGCAGCGCCACAGCCTTCGATCTCATCGAGTTGCCGCGATCGGCAGAATAATAAGCCACTCCTCGGCTATCCCCTGTTTCTCACAGCTCTCCCGGATCAGTTTTGTGGCCGGCGCCGCAGCCTCCCTGTGGGCCACCATCCACCCCACAACGTAACGGCTGAATATGTTCAGTATTACGTAAAGGTAAAAGTAGCCCACTTGACCGGTTCCGACAGCTTTGTAATGTCCCATGACCATACCTCGTTTGCACATGTGGCCAAAAGCTCCGGTTTGCTGTATTTCGGATGACGGAGTTGATCCCTGCGCTCATTCACCTCCCGGCTTTCCTCCAGAATCCGATACATCGTGCGGATGGAACAGCGATACTCCCCCTCGTCCAGAAGCACAGCATATACCTGGAGAGGGGCGCTGTCCATAAACCGACCTGTCCGCGTGTCCTGCACAGGCAGGTCATTGTGAAGGATATCCAGCACATTTTGCCTTTCATTGCCGCTCAAGGCACGGGAAGAGACCCCTTGCCTTTTCGGTTTAACCAGCTTCAGATGTCTTGTCGATCTCTCACGGTAAAAACCCACCCGGCAGAGGTTCGCAGGCCGCCTTCACACCCACTTCGGATGAAAGGGAAATTGCCGCCTCCATCAGCTCTTTTCTCCCGTCTCCGGACTCTCCATGCTTATCCCCAGTATCCAGGAGACTTTTTTTGAACATCTATAATGATCTCCGCCTGTCTGAGTCTCTTTGTCAACAGAGAGACCGAATAGAGAAGCCGCAACTAAAAGTTTGAGACCACGAAAAACATATATACCTCCAAAGGACCATCCCCGGAGCCTGTCTGCCGTAGCACAGGCAGGGAGGTGGCAACCCGGAAATCTCTCACTACTGAAAAGACTTATGCTTATTAACCAAATAGGGCATTTCTACATTGGCTTGACAACAAGAATACGGCGGATTGAATTATGTAACACCTTTTGATAGACTACGAAAAGGCAATGGGCCAGTGCGAGAGGTGTGAGATCTTGAAATACATCAAGCCGTTTCTGATATTAGTCGTAATACTTCTGTCATCATGCAATTACCGGGAGGCTATGGTCAGCTCTGTTTCAGACGAAGACGTGGCCTTCGCGAAGGGGTATCTCTCCGCGTTGAAGAATGGAGACATCGATGGAGCAGCAAAATACCTCGAACCACACCCCGAATCCTCTGACGTCCGGCACAAGCTGGAAGAGGCCACGAGGCACTTTCCGGAGGGGGAACCTATCAAAGTGGATCTTGTCACTTCCAGCGCGGTTGCGGTCGGCAAGTTGTGGCGCGCCAACCTCTCCTTTCAGTACCAATTCAGTGAGGCCTGGGTCATGGCGCATGTAGGGCTCACCCGGAAGGACCAGAACGGTACGAAGGTAGTCAGTTTCTATGTGGAGCGGCTTCCCGGACCACCGAAGGAGGTTCACGCCTTCAAGTTGTCGGGAAAGAGCGCCGTACACTACCTCTTTCTCGCCGCGGCCGCGGCCATCCCCCTCTTCATCGTATTCACCCTGGTCACCTGTATCAGGACCCCCATGAGTAAAAAGGGGCGATGGGTATTTTTTATCTTCCTCGGCTTTCTGGGCCTTACCATCAATTGGACATCCGGCGAGATCGGTTATCGCCTCCTTTCCGTTCAGGTATTCGGTGTCGGCGCCAGCAGGGCCGGCGACTATTCACCATGGTTTATTACCATCTCCTTACCTCTTGGGGCCATACTCTTTCTCCTGAAACACAAGAGGCTGTCCGGATAAAGCAAAATCAAAGCTCCCCTGCGGACCGCAGGGGAGCTTTGAATAAAAAACCCGCTCGCCAGACGCGTTCAAGCAGATGACTCTTCCATGATCTCATGTATAGAGGTAATCCCGGCTACTTCATACTCCTTTACACCACCGGGCAGATCTATAGTCGCCTCGTCTCCAACCTCTTTGTTAAGTATGGCCCTGCCGATGGGTGAGCCCACAGATATCTTCCCTTTCTTGGGATCCACCTCTTCCGGCGTGACAAGCTCATAAGTCACCTCCTCGCCAGTGTTTATATCCACCAGGAGGACCTTCGCTCCAAAAGCGACCCTATCCCTCGGGATACTGTCCAGGCGCACCGAAGCAAGGGAGTTGATCCTGGAACGATACTGCGCCACCCTGGCCTGCAAAAAGGATTGCCTCTCCTTCGCGGCCTTGTACTCAGAGTTCTCGCGCAGATCTCCATGGGCCGCCGCCTTCTGGAGTTCCTTCGGTATATCGATCCTCAACTCCTTCTCCAATTTGCCTAGTTCTTCCTCGAGCTTGTCGAGGATAGGTAGCCTGCGCATAGCCTCCCTCCTTAATTCGTTATGGCCTACACATTAACCTTGTGTAGTCTACCATACAACGGCATACAGGTCAAAACCCACAGAGAGTGTTTTGAAAATGGAGGACGGATTATATCTGGCGTCTTTTATTACCGTACTTAGACGATGGCAATGACAACACCTTTCCTTTTCACACAGAGGTCTTGACATTACCCCCTGAAAACGGAACTTGAAAAAGCGCCCCGTGTTGGGTAAACTTATTATCCATAAGATCTTTATCAAATTACTTCCCGGGACAGTGGTAAGAGATGGGGGGACTTCCAGGCACAGGCAAGGTTATCATAGTAACAGGTATCGTCCTGACCATAATCGGCATTATAGTAACATTCGGAGCAAAGATACCATGGCTCGGCAGGCTGCCCGGAGATATCTACATCAAGCGGGACAACTTTATCTTCTACTTTCCTATTGGGACTTCGATCATACTCAGTGTAATAATTAGCCTGCTCTTCCACCTCTTTTTCAGAAAATAGTGCACTTGGCCTTGTCAGAGCCGGCAGATATATGGTAAATACCTATAGATTCATGCGATACACACAAAGGAGGGGGCGGCCCGCTGATGATCAAGAATGACAGATGGATAAGGATGATGTCCACGGAGCGCGAACCCAAGATGATAGAACCCTTTGAAGAGAAGCAGGTCAGGGCCGGCTGCATCTCATACGGGGTGTCCTCATACGGGTATGATATCCGGATAGCGGACGAATTTAAGATATTCACGAACGTGAATAACGCCATAGTTGATCCCAAGGAGTTCGACAACAAATCGTTTGTTGACTTCAAGGGCGACATATGCATCATACCCCCAAACTCCTTTGCACTCGGCAGGAGCGTGGAGTTCTTCAGGATCCCGAGAAAGGTCATGACTATATGCCTCGGAAAGTCTACTTACGCGCGGTGCGGCATAATTACAAACGTTACCCCTTTTGAACCGGAGTGGGAGGGATATGTCACGCTGGAGATATCGAACACAACCCCACTGCCTGCGAAGATATATGCCAACGAAGGTATCGCGCAGGTGCTCTTCTTCGAAAGTGACGAGGAGCCCGAGGTGTCTTACAGGGACAAACACGGTAAATACCAATCGCAGGTGGGGATAACACTCCCCCGGCTATAAAGGATGGGTAATAACAGCCAGAAGAGGATACGGGGAGAGATCATGGGGACGGTCTTTCTCTTCCTGATGCTCTTTACCGCCATAAGCCTCATCTCGGACTACCTTACCACACACGGCACACCGACACGCTGGACGGGGGTGGTAGGCGACTACTTCGCCCAGATCCTCCTGTTTATATTGGGAGCCTCTTCCTATACGATACCCTTCATCGTCCTCTTTATAGCCATTGGATTCTTCGTCAATAGGGCGGCCCCCCTAAGCCTCTTAAGGCTCTCCAGCTTCATAGCACTCGTATCCTCCCTCTCCGGCCTTCTTAGCCTGGCCGTCGGCACGGAAAACTCGGCCGGGGGGATAATCGGCAACTATATGAGTGAACACCTGTCCATATACCTCGGCTGGACCGGTTCGCTGATATTCCTAGCAACTCTGCTCATCGTCTCATTCGTGGGCAGTACCGGCATCTCGTTCACAACCTTATGGGTGAAGCCCCTCATATTCTCGGCGTTCCTCTTCAAGAAGCTTCTGGCGGCTGCATACCGCTTAAAACCGGCCACCGGACCGACGGCGGTCAAAGACGCTACACCGGAGAAACAACCCAACATCGTCGCTCCTCCTTCGAACAAGAAACAGAGCAAGAGGAC
>WGFD01000198.1 GCA_015492395.1 Deltaproteobacteria bacterium
GCTTACACCTTATCTGAGAGGCGGAAAGATCGGCCTCTTCGGCGGTGCCGGTGTGGGCAAGACGGTCTTGATCATGGAGCTGATCAACAACGTCGCCATGCAGCATGGCGGATTTTCAGTATTCGGAGGCGTTGGAGAGAGGACGAGAGAAGGCAACGATCTTTGGCTGGAGATGAAGGAAAGCGGCGTTATAGACAAGGCCTCCCTCGTCTACGGGCAGATGAACGAACCACCGGGCGCAAGGGCAAGAGTCGCCCTTACCGCGCTTACGATGGCAGAATACTTCAGGGATGAAGAAGGCCAGGACGTCCTCCTCTTTATAGACAACATCTTCAGGTTTGTGCAGGCCAACTCGGAGGTCTCCGCGCTCCTGGGGAGGATTCCCTCGGCCGTCGGTTATCAGCCTACGCTGTCGACGGATGTCGGTGAGCTGCAGGAGAGAATCACATCTACCAAGAAGGGATCCATCACCTCCGTTCAGGCCATATACGTGCCGGCCGATGACCTGACGGACCCGGCGCCGGCCACCACGTTTGCACACCTCGACGCCACAACCGTCTTATCAAGGCAAATAGCCGAACTGGGTATCTATCCTGCGGTAGATCCTCTTGACTCCACATCTAGGATACTGGACCCCCAGGTGGTAGGCGACGAACATTATAGCGTGGCAAGGCAGGTACAGCAAGTCCTCCAGAAATACAAGGACCTGCAGGACATAATAGCTATACTCGGCATGGACGAGCTGTCGGAAGACGACAAGTTGGTGGTGGCCAGGGCGAGAAAGATCCAGCGATTCCTGAGTCAACCGTTCTTCGTTGCCGAACAGTTCACAGGAGCGTCGGGAAAATATGTCGCCATAAAGGATACCATCGATGGGTTCAAAGAGATAGCAGAGGGTAAGCACGACGATATACCGGAACAGGCATTCTACATGGTGGGCAATATATCCGAAGCCCTGGAAAAGGCCGAAAAGATTAGGGCCTCGACATAACAAGGTTGCCTTGAACAGATCTTCCGTTCGATTGAAAGTACAGTGTGACACATGGCTGAAACGCTTTTTCTAGAGATAGTGACCCCGTACGGGCACCTCTTGTCGCTCGAGGTAGACGAAATAACAGCGCTTGGTCCTCAGGGAGAGATAGGAGTGCTTCCAGGCCACTCGGATCTCTTCACTATGATCGATCCATATGCGGTTAGTTATAAAAGGGGGGGCAAGGTAACTTACGTCGCTGTTGGAAGGGGTTTCGCCGAGGTCAATCAGTCTAAGGTGGCGATGCTAGTGGAATCCGCTGAAATGGCGGAAGAGATAGACCTTGAAAGGGCGAAGACAGCGCTTGCCATCGCAGAGGAGAAGATACTGGGGATCAGCGAAGATGATGAGAGCTATCCGGAACTCTCGGCAGCCCTGGAACGCGCAAAGGCAAGGGTCACGGTCGCCGAAAAGTGATAGTATAATATAGTGAAGAACACCATATCCTTACCTTGCCGGTTTATCGATCTTAGGGGTAATGGCTATCTTCGCCCTGCCGTTCTTCACGTAAACCTTAAGATCCACATCCTTGCACTTATACTTTTCCCGAATCTTATCTACCTGTCTTGAGACGGCATTCTTCAGTTTATCATACGTAATCCCATCCACACTCTCGTTACACTCTTTCCTTTTCTCGAGATAGCTGCCGTACAGCGCCTTCAATCGGTCGTCCTCGCCAAAGGACCGGGAAGCCGGTGTTCCACCCTTTGCCGAAGCACCAGCGGCGGCATTCGCCCTGAACAGGTCCCGTTCATATCTTCCTTCCTCGATGGCCCTTAATACCCTTATCCAATAATTTTTGTATGTATTGTACTTCGCAACTATACTATTCAACCTGAACTTCAAGGCGGTATTGAACACCGGCTGGGTACTCAAGCTTATGATCATCTTGTCGACCTCTTCCCGAAGCCTGAGGGGCTCCCTCTTCTCTATCCTAAGGAAGTACTGTTCATAACTCGTCTTCAGGGACACGACCTTCCTCTCCAGTTCATCCACTATATCCTTTGTAACCATCTACCTTATCCCTCTAACCTATAACATTACATCCCTTCTTTTGTGGCGATAACACTTCTCCCCCCTTTTTCTAATCTTGAACATGCATAGCGAGCGCCTGTCTGCCGGTGCGCCGCACCTGTCCGCCGGGATTGACCTGTCTGCCAGGATTGACAGGCAGGCATTCCCCGCAGCTTGCTGCAGGGAGCTTCAAGCCTTACAGCAAGGGACTGGGAATACGGTCGTTCCCAACTTTTGATCCTCTATAATTATCGGATAATAAACTCAAGACTTTACAGCCAGTGGCCGATAGAAAATCTATAACATCCGGCAAAATATAAAATTTATCTTTACTGTTCATGCCTCCTTTGTGTTAAAATACTACTGGGAGGTGAGGTGATATACATCAATCGACGTATGCCATCATAATCTCTAGGTCTAAGCTCGTTGCGCATATTCGACCGGTGACGACGGCTCATGCAGGTCTTTTGATCTGTGGTGGGAAAGAGTGGTGATCATGGAACAACCATCAATAAAGGATCGAAGGCAAGTCCGGCTGGAGATCAAGCTCAACGTCCGGATAAACAACGCCACCATGGGTTATGCCCTGGACATAAGTGAAGGCGGGATGTATATCTACACATCCATACCATTTCCAAAGGGAAACATAGTCAACCTCCGGTTCACTCTCGCAGAAGATGGCGAACCCATAAACACAAGGGCTGAGGTGCAGTATGTTCAGGAAGGTGTAGGCATTGGAGTGGCCTTTTACAATATGGACAAACTGGACTACGAAAGGCTCAGAAGATTCATCGAACGGCAAAAACTTAAACAGAAGCCGGATGATCTGACATCCGGCAGCGTCAAGAGAAAAAAGATCCTCCTCGTGGGCGATTCACAAGCCTCACGTGGTATGTACAAGAACAAACTTATCCTGGCGGGGTTTGCCGTGAATGAAGCCGAAAACGGTGTGGATGCCATCAAGTCCATAGGCGGGGATATACCGGACCTCATCATACTGGATCTTATGATGGAAGGCATGGATGGCTCAAAGTTCTTATATATACTGCGAAGCGAAGAAGCGTGGAAAGATATAAAGGTCATCATACTTTACGGCAGGATGAATCCACACGAAATTGAGAAGATAGGTGCCTACGGCACCTCCGGTTTTTTATCTAAAATGACTACGACCCCAAACAAGCTTGCGGATATAGTAAAAGATACCTTGCTGGGAGGGTAGGTATCGGGTTCCAAAAAGGATGATGCAAACGCCATAACTCCCCTCCCCATATCCTCTCCTGAACCCCGCTCATGAAGCCGCTCCCACATCATCAAAACGATCTTAGCGCCTTCCTCAGGATAGCGACATTATATATTGATTGGTTGACATTTGCATAATTGCCATATATTATTCTTTAGGTTATCAAACGGAGTGAGACAGAGGTAACGTTGGTATGAAGATAACTTGCTGGGGGGCCAGAGGCTCCATACCCGTATCTGGGAGTGAGTACCTCAAATATGGGGGTGACACGACCTGCCTC
>WGFD01000199.1 GCA_015492395.1 Deltaproteobacteria bacterium
TTGTATCACTCTTCATATATGCTCCTCACATGTACCCAAGGCCCTGAAGTTGTTCTTTCATCTTATCCTCTTCATCGCCGCTTAAATCATGAAAGATCATTTTACCATCACGCTTGACCTTTGTGGTTTTTGCCTGATTCTTCCTGTTGAAGCTCTCATCAAATACATCGGCAAGGATTTTACCGTCCATATCATCCGGGACAGGCAATCCCATGCTGTACAGAATGGTAGGGGCCATATCCTGTATCTTCGCCTCTTTCAACTTAACGCCTTTCTTAATATTCTTACCATATGCCATAAAGATGCCGTTTTCATCATGATCACCGCTTTGATAATCAAAATCCGAGGGATGAACATTGGAGAACAGCGGCAATCTCCGTTTCTTAGCCCTTCTATAATCGCCATTGAACTTGACTATCAGCTCCGGCATCTTCTCCATGAACGGGCCTCTAAAGACCTCTTCACGCCTATATACCTTCTCAACAACTCTCCTGCCATGAAGAGGGTCTTTCAGATCCATCAAACGTGACTCGATATCTCTGCATAGCAACTCCGCTTCCTTTCCAGAAGCCACGATACCGTTCTCTTGGCGGTCTTTTAAGTTTAAAACGATACCCGCCGTGGTGGTGTATATATCAACAGAATACGCCTTTGTCTTCTCCCACGCAATGTCGGCAGCCGCGGATTGGAGATTCGAGATATTCTTCAAAAAGAACTTCTTTATAATGTGCATGATCTGATGCCGCAATACCGGCGGAAGCAGATATTTCAAACTCGACAAAAATGCAAATATCATGTAAGCCTTTGACCTATTCTCTTTGAATTGGAGATATCCCATGTTATTTAGCCATAAGTTTGCGTTAAAATAACGCACCGGCTTCCTTGAGGCGCCATGATCCGACATGATGAACAGTGTCGTATCGGAATCGAGCCTCTTTAGTATACTCTCCACACTATTATCCGCCTCAGTATATACATCACGCAATATGTTCTTATACTTTACAAATTCGGCGCTGTAATTTGGGCACGATGGATCGGTGTATTTCCAAAAACGGTGAGAAGCAGAGTCTGTTATATTCTGTACAACCATAAAGAAATCATATACCTCTTTTTCCATCATCTCGCAGGTAATCTTTGTCCTTACATCACTATCATATTTGAGGTGTTTCAACAGCTCATCCACACCGTATCTCATAAAGTCAAGGCTGCTGCCATAGTTAACCTTCCCGAGTTCTTCCGAAAGCTCCGGCGGATAGGTATGGGCCTTTTGCCAATCAGGACTTGGTTCTCCGGCTATCATGAATCCATTAACCTCCCACGGTGGATACGTAAACGGAATCTTTACAGTGCCAACTTTGAGATCGTTGCCGCTTATATAATCTATAAAGGTATTGCCGGAGAAGAGCGAAGAGTTTATCAGGCGGTTGCTGAGAAAGTGATAGTTCTTTACATCCATGTCGACAAACTGAAATATACCATGTTTTCCAGGATTCATGCCCGTCAGGAATGTGGTCCACGCCGGTGGAGATACGGGTGGAACAGTGGACTTCAATATCCTGGATACCCCTTCATCCATGATATGTTTGAGGTTTGGAAGATATCCTTCCTTTATAAAAGGTTCGATTAGATCAAATGTTGCGGAATCCAGCCCGACAACGACAACCTTATTTCTCATTAACACTTCCCTCCGTTTCATCCTCTAGAATCCTATGAGTGGCAACAATCATGGCTATGGTGAACCACAGCATTGCGTTGGTACCCGCAAAGTCTCTGTCAAAGAAACCAGCCACCAACCACGTCATCAGTCCGCTGACCCAGCCCACCTGCACCAAATTAAAGGACGACAGATGGGGCCTGAAAGACGGCTTGGCCCACATCAAGACGGCCCCTATCATCCATAAAAATGACAACAAGGCAGGCACCCCGGATTCAGCCGCTATCAGGAGATACGAATTGTGTACAGGGTGTGGAAACTTGTAGGTTTGCGCCTCTCTTGTCCTGTCGTATGAATGCATAACGGTCGTATAGTTATTCAGGCCTACTCCGGTAAGAGGTCTATCCTGGATTATATTTAACGCGACCATCGCCATCGGTATCCGCGCCTGGGCGACACCATAATCGTCCTCGAAGAGTCTCGCTCGAACATCCTTAAAGCCGACCAGCACTACGACAGCGATGAAGAGTATACTCAGAGATACAAGCACCATGGACTTCATGCGGCTGCCTATGTAAAATTTGTATATCTCGTAGAATGTGAAGATCAGAGTGGTGCCTATGGCCACCCATCCCCCACGCGAAAGGGTAAGCAGTTCGGTAAAACCGCCCAGTATGAATGCAGTGGACGCCAGCAACTTTATCATAGTATTGAACCTGGCAAATACCACGCATAGAAGGAGCGGCAGACATAGATTCAAGTACTTAGCCAACCCATTAGGGTGCCCAATGGTTCCTCCGACACGCGAAAGCACGCTTCCTCCGGCCATCACATCCAGCTTGGCCGTAGCAGGCTCGCCGAAAACACCCAACAGGCCGCCTGTAGCGTATTGAATACCTCCGACAAAGCTCTGGAGCAGGACTCCAAGGATAAGCGCTATAACTACATACCCCATCTCCTCCCTGGTATTGATCTTGTTGGCAAAGTATATGAAAACAACAAAAGACTTAAGAACGAGTATAAAAACAAGGAAACTGTAGAATTTATCCGCAGCCTGGAACATTGACAGCCCCGTGAAAAGGACATATGCCAGCGCCGGAACCGATATGGCCGGATAAAAATTGAACTTTTCCCTCCCGGCCATGATTTCATAGACCCAATAAGCGACCATAACAAACAGCAAGAGATCAAACGCGGTTACAGGAAGGCCGTGAGACTGCACGTAAAATGTCGGCTTGAGGAAAAGGTAGAAATCTATCCTTATGGGAATGAAGAATACGGCTGCAAGGATCAGAAGATGCCATAATCTGCTTAGAATAATGAACGACGCATAGACCGCGACCATCCCCATTATGAGCGCAAGTGTCCACTTTTTTTCATGCATAGACCCTATCAGCAGGACAGAGGCGGATAATACGCCCAATGCAAGGCAAACATACAAGAATTTTTGTTCCCTGACATACGATTTGATTTCCAAACTCTTCACGCTCGTTTAAACTGTTCTAAAAGGGTAGAGTTACCCTGCCGAATCAATCCAGATACCCAAGGTCTCTTAATCTCTCGGTTATCTCTTCTTGTTCCTGCAGTGTGTATTCGGGTTGCTGCATCTCTTGCCTCCCCGCCGGTCTTGCATCGGTATATCTGATCCCATGAGACTCGTTGAAACCGGATGAGAAGATCTCCGTTATGACCCTCCCATCCATCTCATTGTGAACGGGAAGCCCCATAGTATGAAGGGCCGTGGGAGCGACATCTACGATTGACAGGTCCAATCCTCTCTTGGCGACGATATCCTTGCCATATGCCACAAAGATACCATCCGGATGGTGGCAACCGGCCGGGTTTCTCACTGTAGTGAACCACTTTGCTTTTAACGGGAATCCTCTCACCAGGCCATATCGGTAATCATTCAGTTTCAGAACCAAGTCAGGGGCCATGTCCGTGCAACTGCCTGGATACAACTCGTCTTTGCGGCATACATCTTCAAACAGTCCGGCCCCGGTTTCGGGGTCTTTGAGTTCCTTTAATTTACCCTTTACTTCATCTATCAGGTCCTTCTTTTCTTGCTCTCCTCCTCTGCCCACATAGTATATTCCCTGCTCGTAAGGGTCGCTCCCGACGAATGAACTATTCTGAAAGTCAATCGACCGGTAAATGGGGTGATTCAGTATATCAATATTCCTGTTGGAATAATCCTTCTCTTGTTTGCCGGAAGTAAGACGTTGCCTTATTATGCTCATCTTCTTCACCTTCAGGTATCCATTCATATATAACCATTTATTGATGTAGAATATCCTATCTTTCGGGCCGAAACCATGGTCAGAGACCATGTAAAGGGTCGTATCATCGTCCAGCCCGCCGGCAACCTCCCCGATGATATCATCCATCATCCTATAAACCGAATGCAGATGCGGGCGCGCCTTCTTTGCGGTGGCCGCGTCATACATTGGGCTGCGCGGGTCTAAATATTTCCAGAACTTGTGCTGCATCTTGTCCATAGACGTGAATACAACCATCATAAAATCGGGATGATATGCCTTGGCGAGTGTTTTCGTAACCTTATGCCGTTTCATCATCATGTCTTTGATGTCATCTATAAGCCGCAAAAATACATCTTCGGCAAAGTCTTGCAGCGCCGCCATACGGATGTTGATCACATAATTCATCGGCAACAGGAAGTCTCTATAGACCGACGGGGGATAGGTATAATCCTCCTTCCCAAGGGGAGTCAAGAAGCACGGAACCATGAAGCCATCCACCGCCTCCGCCGGATAGGTAACAGGTATATTTACCAGCCCAACCCGCCTTCCGGATGCGTTGATATAGTTCCACAACTTGGGAACCATCACCCTTGTGCTGTCTACGAACTGACTCCCAGGCACGCCGTTTTCCTTCAGAGTAAAACCGAAGACGCCGTGCCTTCCGGGGCCAACGCCCGTAACGCAGGAAACCCAGGCAGGCGCCGTGTATGGAGGGATAGTAGACCGAAGAACACCTGAAGCGCCGCTCTGCGTGACCCTCTTCAAGTTCGGCATCACACCTTCATCAATGAGTGGATTGAGCAGGTCCCAGGTTGCTCCATCCAGCCCTAGAATAAATATCTTTCCATTCCTTGTCACGATGACTCCTCTTTCGTCCTCTTTACCGGCAAACCCGTTTTATGGCGCAACCCCGAAACAGTTTCACGATTCTTATACCGCCGCGCCGCGCCTCTTTCCTGAAACCCTTTGGATAAACTTATCCAGTATAACACGATCATCCGCCGCCAGACCGGTGAATAACAAGAACAGCACATAACCTAATAAAGCGACCGCACTTAATAAGGCCATGCCAGCCACGTGATTCGACAATGCAATATGCCCCTTTAAGACCAACAATATCAGAAAGGAGAATCCCCCGGCCAGCAAAGGCTTGACATGATCAACTTTGTAGGGTTGTATCCTGTAAAGGTACCAGACTTCCGCCATCTGTAATAGTTGGACTAACGTTATCGATATCGTTTGAGCCCACGCCGCGCCTATTATGCCGTAGCGGGATATCAGAAACAGGGTCAAGGCCACATTAAACGCACACAGCATCCCTGTGTTGAAGAGGTTATACAGCGGCTTGCCGGTCATGGAGAGGAGTAAAGCGGTGGAGCCGGTACCCACCGTCACCATCTGACCAATCAGCAGTATAACCAATATCTCTCCGCTCTCTGAGAACCCACGTCCAAAAACAAGCGCGATGTCCTTGGAG
>WGFD01000200.1 GCA_015492395.1 Deltaproteobacteria bacterium
GTGGTATGCGGTGTCGGCAGTGGTGAGACAAACAGATTCTTGGGGAATCTTTTCGTGGCATTTATCCCTGTGGCGGTGGTTGGCCTCTTGATACACTCCTGGATCAAGGAGTATCTCTTCAGCCCTGTCACGGTGGCCGGAGCGCTCATCGCTGGGGGTATACTCATACTGATTATCGAGCGGAGTACCAGGGTGGTCAGGATAACTGACCTGGAGTCTATACCGCTTAGGCTGGCGTTTGTTATCGGCTTGGCTCAGGTGCTTTCCCTCGTTCCCGGTGTATCCAGGGCGGGGGCCACGATAATGGGCGGCCTGGTTGTCGGGTTCGACAGGAAGACGGCAACGGAATTTTCATTCTTTCTTGCCATACCGACCATGTTTGCCGCCACCTCCTACGACCTCCTGAAGAATATCGGAGGGCTTGATGTGTCGGATCTGCCCGTATTCGCGACAGGATTCGTTTTGGCCTTTATCTCCGCACTGGTGGTTATCAAAGCCCTTCTCAGGTTTATAGCCAGACATGACTTCACACTGTTTGCCTATTATAGGATTGTCTTCGGAATCATTGTCCTTCTGTTGCTAACCAGATGAGCGTAAAGGTACTCGTAGTAGATGATGAAAAGGATATTCTGACCCTTCTCGAATATAACCTGGAGAAGGCCGGTTTTAGAGTTGTGTCTACCGGGGATGGCCCTGAAGCGCTGGAAAAGGCGGGGAGAGAAGCACCGGATCTCATTATACTCGATATAATGTTGCCAAACATGGATGGTACAGACGTTTGCAGGGAGTTAAAGTCGAGTGATGCGACAAGGGATATCCCTGTAATTATGTTGACAGCCAAGGGTGAAGAGATAGACAGGATCGTCGGCTTCGAGCTCGGTGCTGACGACTATATAACAAAGCCCTTCAGCCCCAGGGAGTTGATTCTCAGGGTAAAGGCCATACTAAAGCGCAGAAACAGACGGGCAAGCGCCAGAAGGGCCGGACCCATTTCATTGGATATGGCGGGCAGGGCGGCTGCCGTTTATGGGCGGCCGTTGAGGCTTACTCCCATAGAGTTCAAGCTCTTGGCGGAACTGATCATGGCCGGAGGAAGGGTGTTGTCGAGGGACACCCTCCTCGACATGGTATGGGGTACTGAATGTTACATAACTGACAGGACTGTGGATACACATATAAGGAGGCTCAGGAAGAAGTTGGGTGAATCCGGCCGATATATCGAGACGGTAAGGGGGTTCGGTTACAGATTGAGGGTGGAGGAATGAAGTATAGGCTCCTAGAGAGGATAACAGAAGAGATGCAGGTTGGTGTTATCGCTATCGGCCCACAGGGAGAGGTACTCTACACCAACCCCTGCTTTGAGAGATTCTATTCTACAAAAAAGGCGGAAGAAGGTTCTACCTTAAAGGAGATAGTAGAGGACGGAACCTTGATAGACGCGGTAGAGCGGGTACTTTTGGCCGGGGGTCCGTATTCGCTGGAGGTGGCGATGCGGAGTAAGGTACAGGAGGTACGGTTAGTTCCCTTTATGGAAGGTGAGCTGAGTGGAGTGATAGGTTTTTTCCGGGATGTCACTGAAGAGAAGAGTGTCGAGGCTATAAAGCGCGACTTTGTATCGAATGTGAGCCATGAGTTGAGGACGCCTCTGGCCAGTATCAAGGGGTACGCCGAGACCCTGCTGGATGGTGCTATGGAAGAGAAAGAGACGTTGAGGGACTTCCTCTCCATTATCGACAAGCATGCCGCCAGGATGACTGCGCTGATAGATGATCTCTTGACGCTCTCAAAGCTGGAGTCACACCTCCCATTAAGCTTCGAGGAGGTGGAGGTCGGGGCGCTTGTTCAAGGGGTTATCAAGGGTTTCGAGAGGAACGCTGAAAGTAAAGGGTTGAGGCTCATTGCAGATATCGAGAGTGGCCTCTTCCCTGTGAGGGCGGACAGGGTCAGGATGGAGCAGGTGATCGTCAATCTTGTGGATAACGCCATTAAGTATACTAACCAAGGGGAGATAAAGATAAAGGTTAGCCAGGGGAACGGCTGGTTGAAGGTAGGCGTGGAAGATACCGGGATCGGTATCCCCGAAGATGATATCCACAGGATATTTGAGAGGTTTTACAGAGTGGACAAGGGGAGAAGCAGGATGCTCGGTGGAACAGGTCTCGGTCTGGCTATAGTTAAACACATCATCCATGGCCATGATGGGAGGATATCTGTGGAGAGTACCCCGGGTATGGGCACGACCTTTACATTCTTAATTCCGGCCAGGCGACCAGTATGACTTTAAGAATCGCTCCATGTCTGTTATTCGCATCCAAAATCTTATAAAGAGCTACAACGGGCTCAGGGCCGTTGACGATATATCCTTCGAGGTAAGAGAAGGTGAGTTTTTCGCTTTTTTGGGGCCTAACGGTGCCGGCAAGACGACCACGATCAATATCCTCTGCACCTTGCTTTCTCCAACGTCCGGCGTGGTGGAGGTCGCGGGGCACGATTGCCGGAGAGAGTCTTCTAAAGTCCGGGCAAAGATAGGGCTGGTATTCCAGGAAACCACACTGGACAACGAACTGACGGCTTATGAGAATCTCAAGTTCCACGGATACCTCTATAATATGAAAGGCCGGGGGGTAGAAGACAGGATCGACTCGATACTTGAGGTGGTTGCCCTACATGACAGGAAAAACGACATAGTCAAGACCTTTTCTGGGGGAATGAAGAGGAGACTGGAGATAGCCAGAGGTCTTCTCCACGCGCCCAGGGTATTGTTTCTTGATGAGCCCACACTTGGCCTCGACCCCCAGACAAGGGGCCACGTGTGGGAGTTCATAGGCAGGTTGAGGCGGGAAGAGGGTGTAACCATATTCTTGACCACACACTATATGGACGAGGCGGAGGCGTGTGACAGAGTGGCCGTCATAGACCACGGCAGGATAATAACCTGTGGAAGGCCAGCCGACCTGAAGACGAGGATCAAGGGGGATTCTATCTATATCGAGACCTCCGACGATATACAAACACAACTTGAGCTTAAAGAACTCTTTTCAATCGATGCAAGGAGCGTTAAGGAAGGCCTGGCCTTTACGGTAGATGCGGGTGACATCTTCATACCGAAGATATTCGAGAGGTTATCTACAACTATACTTTCCGTCAGGATAAAAAAACCCACCCTCGAGGATGTCTTTATACACCTCACAGGCCGTGAGTTGAGGGATAGGAACGAAGGATGTGTACCCGTCGATGCGGTGACCAGGAGAAGAAGGGTATAGGTCTAGCGATATCTGAATTGTGGCGGATTACGATTGGCAGAAGGTTATCGATAACCACTTTCCACTATCATATAGATCCGCCCCTTCCTGTGGTCTATTACATATAGCTCGTTGTCCCCTCCGATGCCGAAAGAGCTGATGAACAGGTCCGTATCCATAAGGAGGCGGTGGCTGGTTATCCTACTGCCGTCGTACCTGAGGCCCCAGATACGGCCGCTGCCGTAATCCCCGTATATATAAACGCCGCACAATCCGGATACTTTTCTGCCGCGGTATACGTAACCGCCGGTTATCGCTATGCCCTCCTTGCGCCCGTAGTCCAGGATGGGGGGCTCAAGTCCGTCTTTGTTGCATACCGGGTTTACGCCTGGTGTGCAGATGGTTCCCTCCATTGTATTCCAACCGTAATTCTTGCCCATTTCCACGATGTCGATCTCCTCCCTGGCGCTCTGGCCCACATCACCCACATAAAGCCTGCGTGTGGCCGGATCAAAGCTGAAGCGCCAGGGATTGCGGAAGCCGTAAGCCCAGATCTCTCCCCTGGCCTCCGGAATGCCGGCAAAGGGGTTGCCTGGAGGAACGGAGTAACTTCGCGTATCGTTATCGTTGTTCCTGTTTATGTCTATGCGCAGTATAGCTCCGAGCAGTGTGTTAAGGTTCTGTCCGTGTTCGTGAGGATCA
>WGFD01000201.1 GCA_015492395.1 Deltaproteobacteria bacterium
CGGGCCGTATTCGATCAGTTCGGTGCCTGGCGGAAACCGAACGAGACGCTCAGGAAACTATGCGCAATAACTTAAGACGCTATGTATAAATAAAAGGATCCAAGACATCTTGATTACTATCTGTCTAAGACCCAACTGGACACTGGTCATACTTATAGTCCGCCAAGGAGATGATTACAGCGAGTCTGGATAATCAGGTATTGCATAAAGCGGTCGATCATAATAGGCAAACCGGTGAACTGGGACCGGGACCATATAAAACACCTTTTTCGGCTAAAATACAGATTCGGGTAGATCCCGCAGGATATAAATAAGTATGGGAAGAGGAATCTTTCAGGAGGTAAATCGTCTTAAGCCGGGTGATCACTGTTTATTGATACATGATGGTCTCCAGGAACAGATCAATGTGCTGGTCCCTTTTATCAAGCTGGCTTTTGATAGAAACGAGAAGTGCATGGTTTTGCTTGATCAATACTCACAGAATCTATTGGAGAAGAGGTTGAATGAAGATGGTGTAAACGTAAGAGATGAGAAGCTCTTTGGTCGCTTATGCTTCTTCCACAGCCGCGATGCGTATCTGCAAGACGGCGTATTCGAACCGGAGAAGATAATCAATTTATGGAGTACCTCACTGAATCAAGCTTTGAAGGAGGGGTATACGGCCCTGCGAATCGCCGGCGAGACAAACTGGGCGGTGGAGAACAAAAAGAACCTTGTGAGATTATTAGACTACGAAACGAAGAGTGGAGACTTTATCTTCGATTCCAAGTGCCTGGTCCTCTGCCTCTATGAGCGGCGATTGTTTGCTGCCGACGCCTTGATGACGGTGCTTAATTTCCACCCGTTATTCATTCACCACGGCCATCTCCGTATAAACACCTTTTTCAAGGGACATTCATACGTTAATAGGGGTGTGAGTAAAAGTCAACTTTTTGACCATCACATAAGGGAGATCATCAATTATGGGGAGTACGAACATAAGATACAGGCATTCCATGACGATTACACCAGCCTCGTATGTACCATCCCCGGAGTTGTCTACAGAATGCTCTACGATGGCTCTATAAAGATCATAAGCGAATATGTGGAAAAGATTACCGGCTATCCGAGGGAGTATTTCTATCAAGGCAGGTTGAGCTGGCTGGACATAATCCATCCGGAGGACAGGGAAGGCATCCTTAATCAGGACTATCTCCTAATGTACCGCCAGGGGGAAGCAATACTGACATATCGTGTTATACGGAGGGATAAGAAGGTGCTGTGGGTGCAGGATGTTCGACGCGCAATCTTTGTCAATGGACGGTTCGCCTTTGCGGATGGCATAATCTTCGATATTAATGAAAACAAAGAGGTCGAAGAAGAGTTGAAGGAGAGCGAGGAGAAGTACCGCAGACTTTTTGAGAACGAATCGGATGCGGTTATGATCTTCGATACCGAGACGTTACTTTTCGAAGATGCTAATGAAGCCGCATTGAATCTCTTCGGGTATACCAAGGAAGAGTTTCTCACCCTTACTCTAGTCGATATTTCCGCAGATAAGAAGGAGTCAATTGCCATCCAGGAGGACACTGACAGTGTGCCTGGGAACAAGTATACCACTGTGCGCCATTTTAGTAAGAAGGATGGAACCGTTTTCCCAGGAGAAATATATTCAGGGACCTTCACATCAAGGGGGCGCAATAAGATCATAGGTGCTATCCGTGATATCACCGAGCGCCAGTTGGCCGAAGAGAGATTCCGTCTTACAGTTGAAAACTCTACGGATGCAATTATTCTGGTCGATGAAGATAGCCGGAAGATTGTATATGCAAATTCCTCGGCAATGAAACTCTTTGGGTATGCCATGGATGAACTTATAGGTTTGTCAATCACAGAGATTGTGGATCCCTGTCAGGTGGAGGAACAGAGTAGGTCTTTTACGCAATTAAAGGCGGAAGAGACCATCAATATTTCCGATAGGATCGTCGTCAGGAAGGACGGTTCTAAAGTCCATACCGATATGAGTGTCTTCTTCATTCCATCCAATGGGAGAAAGATAGCTGTAGCCAGACTGCGTGACATGACCGAGCGCAGAGATGCCGTGGAAGAGATATCAAGGCTTAAGACAATGTATGAAGCCATCACCCTTTCCATCCCTTCGGCCATTATTCTTCATGACCCGGAGTTCAGAGTTACGTTCGTTAACGACAGATTCACACAGCTTACGGGATTATCCAGGGAAGAGGTGCTGGACAGATCTCCTCTGGAATATCTTCCGGCCGAAGTTGTTGAGTATATCGGTTTAAAGGAAAAACTGTCTCATATCAGGAAGAGAAAAATGACCTGGGGCCCTGAGGAGATAACATATAGAACGGCTGCAGGTGTAGAGTTTATATTCAGATATACCATCTATCCTCTCTTTAACAGGGAGAAGATGTACGGCGTAATGGCCTTGCTGGACGATGTCACTGAGGAAAGGAGGGCAAAAAGAGCCCTCCATGATAAAACCATGGAACTTGATCAACTTAACAAGGACCTGCGCGATCTCATAGTAGAGATCACCAGGCTGGAGGAAAAGGAACGGAAACAGTTTTCCGATATACTGCATGAAGGCATCGGACAGAACTTGGTGGCCATCAAGATGGCCCTTGCCGGCTGTATGAAGGCGCTTTCACCTGAAAATGAGGAGGCAAGGGAGACTATGTGTTATATACTATCCCTCCTGGACAGGACTATCCATGCTACCCGTTCCATGACCGTCGACCTGTATCCCTCGGTCCTGGATGATATAGGCCTCCTCAGCGCTGTCAGGTGGTATACAAAAAAGGTTTTGGAACCCAATGGTATAGATGGATCTCTATACATAGATGAGGCTGTGGATAAACTTCCGGATGAGCCAAAACGGTGTGTCTTTCGCATCATCCGGGAGTGTTTCCAGAATATCTTGAAGCATTCAAACGCCTCCAAGGTTGAAGTGGAGTGCAGGAATGATAACGGGCTTATACGATTGAAGGTTAAGGATAATGGTGTAGGTTTCCGTTATAGAGGTATCAAGAACGATACAGGACGGACCTTCGGCCTGAGGCTGATACGCGAATGGGCCGAGTCCATGAATGGTCACCTGAAGATACAGCCTCAACTGGGTAGAGGAACCGAAGTGATTGTTGAATTCCCGCTGCCGGTATGAAGTTCTATTTTCTGGACTATTTACACGGCTCAGTTGCAGTAGGCTGTGAAAGACGGTTTCAGATTGTGCCAACGACGGCAATACTTCATCACTATTTGGGATGTCCGATATGGATAAGATAAAGATCTTTATCGCAGATGACTATCCGGTTGTGAGGCGGGGTATCAAGACCATCTTTTCCGAATCTCCTGACTATCATGTGGTGGGGGAGGCTGAAGATGGTTTGAGGGTCCTGGAAGATGTTAGAAGATTGAGGCCGGATGTGGTTTTCATGGATATTATCATGCCCCATTTAGATGGTATCCAGGCCACCAAACTTATCACTAAAGAGTTTCCGGAGACCAGAGTTGTGATATTGTCCATGCACCATGACCCGGTTTACGCCCTGGATGCCTTCCGTGCCGGCGCATGGGCCTATGTGTTGAAGGGGGATGATCCAAGCGAACTCTTTCGGGCGGTTGAAAAGGTTACGGCCGGTAGACGGTACGCTAGTCCTTCCATTGCCGATGAACTATTGAGCGACTTTGTAGAGATCATCGCCAAAGAACCCGGCACGGAACCTTACGACTCCCTGACCTCCAGGGAAAGGGAGATTCTTAGGCTTATTGCCGAAGGGTATAGAAGCAGGGAGATTGCCGATAAGCTGTTTATCTCACTCTCCACAGTCAAGAGCCACAGGATTCACCTCATGAAAAAGCTTAGGGTCAATGATATAGCCGGCCTCGTCAAGGTTGCCATACGCAAGGGTGTTATTAACGTTAACGTTAAATGACACCATCTTATAAG
>WGFD01000202.1 GCA_015492395.1 Deltaproteobacteria bacterium
GGGTGTCCCCATTGTGGTGGTAAATGGCACCATGTCAGGGCGTTCTTTCAGCAGGTATAATATGTTGCCTTTCATGAGTCGGCGTTTGTTTAGTCTTATAGATGTTTACTGTGCGCAAAATCGTGTAGATGGGGAGAGGGCCGGCACGCTGGGCGCACCCAGGGTTGTTGTAACCGGCAATATGAAGTTCGATATCGTTATGCCGGCGCTTAACGAAGATGAGAGAGCAGCCTTGAGAAGGGAGTTGAGTATTGTTGACGGAGAGAGGCTATTGGTGGCCGGGAGTACCCATAGTGGAGAGGAAGAAATTATATTGGATGTGTACGAAGAAGTGGCAACGGAGCTACAGGGCGTAAGGTTGGTTATAGCTCCGAGACACCCTGAAAGATTCGATGATGTCGGGGGGCTTATAAAGAGGAAGGGTTTTACACTTTTAAGACGCTCAAAGGGGTCCGATGTAGGCGAGGTGGGATCATTCAAGGTTCCGCCTGTCATACTGCTGGATACTCTGGGGGAGTTGGGTAGGGTCTATGGCGCCACTGATATGGCATTTGTGGGGGGAAGCCTTGTAGAGGGCGTTGGCGGGCATAACCTCCTGGAACCTGCCTGCTACAAGAGGCCCGTACTATTCGGCCCGTATGTGGAAAACTGGCGGCATGTCGCCGGGATATTTGAAAAAGAAGGGGGAGGCATAAGGGTCGAGAGCGGGATTGGCCTGAAAGACGCCATAAAGGTCCTGCTTCTCGACCATAGTAGGGCACGGGAAGTAGGGGAGTCTGCCTATGCTGTAGCGTGCAAACACAGAGGGGCTACGGAGAGGAATATGAAGATAATAGAGTCGTTACTAAGATAGCATATGTTCATGGATATGACAGTTTAGTGCTGTGTTGTCACTTACGCCGCCCATACAGAGCGTCATATTTGTTCTGACACTCGGTAGGTGCATATATTATTTATAGCGTGGTGTGTAAATGAGATCTGATTTATTCAGAGATTATTCAAAGATTCTTTATATAACCTGAACATGTCGGCTAAATTGAAAGAGGTTTTTACAAAATGGATGGAGGAAAAGAGGATACATCCTCTGGTGCATATCCCCATGTACTGCCTTTCCGGTTTATATGGAGTGGCAGTCGGAGCCAGATTGGGTTTATATTCCCTGGGAGTATTAAGGGCGAGGAATCTGCCATGTAAAGTCATATCGGTAGGTAACATTACAGTTGGTGGTACAGGGAAGACACCGATGGCCATATTCCTGGCTGAGTATCTAAGGGGAAAGGGCCTTAAGGTGGGGGTGCTCAGCAGAGGCTATGGTGGTAAGCTTAAGGGAAAGCAGGCGGTCCTGTCGGATGGTAAGGATATATTCCTCGGTCCGGAAGAGGCCGGCGACGAGCCTTATCTGATAGCGTCGAGACTAAGAGGGGTTCCGGTGATTGTAGGAAAGGACCGGTACCGTTCAGGACTGTGCGCGGTGGAGAGGTTCAATATTCAGTGCCTGATCCTTGATGACGGTTTCCAACACATTCAACTCAGGAGGGATATGAATCTCCTCCTCATAGACTCCTTGAGAGGTTTCGGGAACGACTACCTGCTCCCGAGAGGGATATTGCGTGAACCTGTTAGCGCTGTGAAGAGGGCCGATGTGGTCCTGGTTAAAAATGACGGCGGGCGGGATGCCTTCATGGCTGCAAGAGGGCTTCCGCTGCTCTCGTTTCGTTATCAGGCAAAATGTATCATAGAGATGGGCAGTAACAAGATGAAAGACGTAGCCTCTCTGGAAGGTAAGAGGGTTTTTGCCTTTGCCGGTATTGCAAGTCCGGGGGCCTTTATCAATACCCTCAGGGACCTCGGCGCCGACGTTGTATCAACACTATTCTTTCCAGACCACCACATATACAGTGAAGCCGATATTGAGAGTATCAATGGCACTGTATCAGGAATCGGGGATATCGACCGCGTTGTCATGACTGAGAAGGATATGGTGAAGTTGAAGGGAGTTGAATGGCCGAACGCCGATTTTTGTGCAGTAGCGATAGATGTCGTGCTGGAGGACATGCCTATGTTTGAAAAGGTCATGTCTACAGTTACAGGTGGCGTGTGATGCTTGCTGTCTTGAAGGCGCTTTCATGTATAGTAGGATATCTGCCACTTCCCCTTCTCCTATGGTCAGGGAGGCGCTTGGGCAGGATCGCCTATAGGCTCGACAAGAGGCGCCGGAAGATCACACTGAGGAACCTGGAAGACTCCTTTGGTGATGAAAAGACCCCGGCTGAGCTCCGGGCGATTGCGGTATCGGTCTTTGAGAATATGGGGATGAATGTCTTTGAGCTGTGCAGGATCCCCTGGCTAAGGAAAGGGGATATAGCAGGTTACGTCTCTTGTGAAGGGATTGAGAATCTGCTTGAGGCGAGAAGAAAGGGAAAGGGAATTATACTCATAACAGGCCACTTCGGAAACTGGGAGTTACTTGCAGCGTTCTACGGTCTTATTGGGTACCCGGTAAACATAGTGGTGAGGGACCTGGATAACAAGGTGGCGGACGGTTTCATGAGATGGGTAAGGACAAGACCGGGAAATACTATAGTGTCCAAGCAGAGATCCATGAGGAATCTGTTGAGGTCTCTTTCGAGGGGCGGAATTGTGGGTATTCTGTACGACCAGAATGTTACATGGAGCGAGGGTGTATTCGTAAACTTTTTCGGCAGGCTCGCCTGTACGAATAAGGGGCCTTCTTTATTGGCGGCCGTAAGCGGGGCGGTTGTTTTGCCTACTTTTATAGTAAGAGAGGGGAACAAGCACAGGGTCATAATCGGCAAGGAGATAACACTAAACAGCAGCGGTGACAAGAGGAGAGACATGTTAGAAAATACTGCAAAGATAACAAAAGTGTTGGAGAACATCGTCAGACAGTATCCCGGGCAGTGGTTCTGGGTTCACCGGAGATGGAAGAGCAGACCGGAAGACGACCCCAACAGGGGAACGGAGAAGGCCGCTCCTGTCGAGTCAGGATACTAAGTTGGTATGGAAATGACACCTTTTAAAATGGCGGTGGACATTCATATTGGTTTATGTTAAGGAGTTGTTATGCTCGATCAAGGGGGATGCTTATGGAACATATAGAGTTGGATGTGGAGAATATCAAGACTTCGGTATCCGAAGGTGAGTTGGACAACATACAGTCAGAGGTTAACAGGATACATGATGAGCTGGAGCGGGGACTGACCCCTGGGAGCGGTTATCTGGGTTGGATGCATCAGCCTTCACGCCTGACCGGGGAAGTGATCGACAGGATAAAAGGGGAGGCGGAAGGTATAAGGGAGGATGCCGATGCCTTCGTCGTGATTGGTATAGGCGGTTCATATCTGGGTGCGAAGGCTGCAATCGAGTTTCTCCATCACACCTTCAGCAACCAGCTTTCCAAAGAGGATAGAGGTTCGCCGGAGATATACTTTGCCGGGCTTAATCTGAGTTCCGATTATCTCCAGGATCTCATGGATCTCCTGGAAGGGAAGAGCGTCTATCTTAACGTCATATCCAAGTCAGGCACCACTACCGAACCCGCGGTTGCCTTCAGGGTATTGAAGAGATACCTTGAAGAGAGATACGGTGCCGAGGGGGCGCGAAAGAGGATCTTCGTTACTACTGACAAGGACAGCGGCGCTTTAAGAGAGATGGCGAATAAGGAGGGGTATTCATCGTTGGAGATACCGGCCAACATAGGTGGAAGATACTCCGTCCTTACCCCGGTAGGGTTACTGCCTGTAGCGGTCAGCGGAACGGATATAGTGGAGGTTATAGAGGGAGCGAGAGACTGTGAGTCTGTATCATCGATTGGTGATCTGCGGTCGAATCCGGCCTATCTCTACGCGGCAATCCGCAACCTTCTCTACCTGAAGGGCCTGCATGTGGAGATACTCGCCGTGTTCAATCCGTCTCTTCGCTACCTCGCGGAGTGGTGGAAGCAGCTTGCTGGGGAAAGCGAGGGGAAGGATGGAAGGGGCATATACCCCGCATCGGTTGAATTTACTACGGACTTACACTCCATGGGGCAGTGGATACAGGATGGCAGGAGGATGGTATTCGAGACCTTCTTAACACTGAAAGAGACCGCAAAAGACATTACTATTCCACACGTTGAGGATGACACGGATGGTCTGAACTATATTGCCGGAAGGTCACTCGACTATGTAAATGATAAAGCCTACGTAGGTGTAAGAACGGCACATCTGGATGGCGGGGTGCCTAATATGACTATTGAACTTAAGGACCGCTCTCCCTACTCTATCGGCCAGCTCTTTTATTTCTTTGAAAAGGCCATCGCTGTTTCAGGACGGTTGATGAAGATCAACCCGTTCGACCAGCCGGGGGTGGAGCACTATAAGAGGAATATGTTTTCCCTCCTCGGTAAGCCGGGGTTTTCTGACGGGTAGTGTCCATCCCAAGACCGGTCCTGCCGCTGATTCAGCTTGTGTGATCAGGGGGAATTCGATTTTGTGAAGAATACCTCTTTCTGTATTTGCGCCTACATGTGCGTTACACGCAGGGAGCGGTCGGGGTTACTGGACCACCACCGGTGATCGATCATGATAATAGAAGGCCATGAGATAGTACTCTGCAGGGATATAGGGGAGATAGCCATGAGAGCCGCCGAATCCTTAGTGGATATTGCGGAAAGTTCGATATCTGAAAGAGGAAGATTCGCAGTCGCCCTCTCCGGTGGGTCCACCCCCGGCCCCCTATATGAGCTTCTGGCCGGTGGAGGGTTCAGATGGCGCATTGACTGGGGAAAGGTGCTCCTCTTCTGGGGAGACGAACGCTGTGTGGGGCCGGAGGACGATAGAAGCAACTACCGTATGGTCCGGGAATCCCTTATAAAGTATATTGACATCCCACCAGGTAATATTCACAGGATTAAAGGTGAAGAGTGTCCTGGGTCTGCAGAGAGCTACGGGGATGATATAAAAAGGACATTCGGACTTGAGGCTGGGGAACTGCCCGTGTTTGACCTCATCCTGCTGGGGATGGGCGAGGATGGCCATACCGCGTCACTGTTTCCGGAGAGCCCGGTGCTGAAGGAATCCGACAGGCTGGCGGCTATGGTACACCGGCCAGGTTCGGACCTTCCACGTATAACCCTGACGCCGCCTGTGATATGTAACGGAAGGAATATATCCGTACTGGTCAGCGGCGAAAAGAAGGCCGGAACGCTCTATGAGGTGTTGATTGGAGAGATTGTTCCGGAGAAGTACCCTGCGCAGATAGTGCGTCTCTCCAAGGGTGGCGTGAAGTGGTTTGTTGACGTGAAGGCCGCCGGTATGCTAACGGCCTGATTGCCGGTCAAGAGTTACAGCATCACAAAACCTTCGTATGTATTGGTCTTTCTTAAGGTCATCGAGGTATGGTCTTATCTTGATGCGCCAGTTAGGATATTGATCGACTGTGCCGGGGAGGTTCATCTGTTCTCCCTGAAGAATGATATCTTCCAGTTGGATGGCGAGGAGCTTTGAGGTTGTGCGTGCGAGGAAGCGGTGTATTGCCATAGACAGTTCGGGTGTCATCTCTTGCGGAGGGGCGGCAGGGTCCAAACAGTGGTCTTCTGGCAGCAAACCGGCCCTTTCAAGGGCCCTGAGGATCCTTACCCGGTCGATGCCCCGGGATTCGTACTGTTGCCGCTTCACCTCTTCCGATGGATACAGGTCCAGTTCCGTGCGCAGAGAGAGGTCCCTTCCTTCCCAGTATCCCTTTAATGTGGGAAGGTCGTGGGTGGAAACCGATACGATGGCCGTGCTTCCGTATCCCTCTGGAGGGGTGAGTTCTCCGTCCCACTCCCTGGTAAAGTACAATAATTTGCAGCAGAATATCCCCATCCTGTCCATGGCTTCACGCACACTGTCAGGTACCGTCCCGAGATCTTCTCCTATTACAAGGCATCTATTGCGATGACTTTCCAGTGACAATATACTCAGGAGATCCTTTAAGGGATACATAATGTATGTTCCGTCTGCCGGTTGGATACCATTGGGAATGCAGAAAAGGCGCATCAGGGCCATTATGTGGTCGATGCGTATGGCACTGGAGTACCGCATGATCTTTTGAAGTATTCCAGAGAAGTACGCATAGCCTGACTCATAGAGCCTTGAAGGTATAATGGGTGGCAGTCCCCAGTCCTGCCCCTTCAGGTTGAAGTCATCCGGTGGCGCCCCTATCTTTATCTCCTCGGCGAAGAGTTTCTTGTTGTTCCATACGTCGGCACCACCCCGGTCTACGCTGACCGCCATATCGAGATATAGCCCCAGGGCAAGACCGCTATTTTTCATGTGGGTATTGACCGAGTTGAGTTGCTCTGATATCTGCCACTGCAGATACTGATAGAAGCCGATACGCCTCTTGTTTTGTATGCAAAATATACGGACGGCTTCGCTTGCCGGATCTCTATAAGGTGCAGGCCATGCGGGCCAGCCCCATGTATCCGGATAATTTCCGAGGGTCCACTCATGGAGTGCGTTGAAGGTTGCAAACCTTTCCAGAGTCTCCCCTTCCTGTGATATGAAAGCGCGGAAGTCGTGCCCTCTCTCAGTCTCATTTTCAAGATGGGCCGTGCAGAAGTGGTCATAAAGTATATTAAGCACCTCCCGTTTGGCGGCTGATACACCTGCATAGTCGATCAATTCACACTCTCTCAATTCTTTGAGACGACTTTGGAAGCTATTCGATTTGACCAGGCTTGTGGCTTTGCTGCACTCCTGGAAATCCGGTATGGATTCGACATCCAGGTATATCGTATTGAAGAAGAGCCTGCTGGATGGCGAGTACGGGCTTGTGTGGAGTGGCATATTCGGAAAGAGCGCATGGATTGGATTAATGCCTATGAAATCGCATCCCATTCCCGCAAAGATGGACGACATATCTTTGAGGTCGGTAAGATCCCCTATACCCCAATTCCTGTGAGACTTTAAAGAATAGAGTTGTACGGCCATTCCCCATATACGTTTATCATCACCGACTGCAGGCGGCAGGTAGCATCTGTCGGGTGCAACTATGATCAACATGGAGCATACGGAGATGCTACCATCTATTCTTTTTGTAATCATGAAGCGGTGGTATCCAATTGACGGATCCACCGGAAGTGTGAAGAGGTGGCGACAATAGGTGCGGTATTCGATCTCAGTCCTTTCAACTTCCGGAAGGTCCGCCATAGAGAAGACCCCTTCTTCCCTTCCTCCATCTTCACGTATCATGGCCCACTTCAGTTCTGCCATTCTTTCCTCCATGGATAAAGTTACCGGTATCGTGACGGGCATCTCCGACGTCCTGATCACCTTTACCGGCTCAAGGCACCTTTTCCATCTCGACGCGACAGCCTCATGCAATATGCCATCTAGCTCGGTTCCTTCCATTGCCGGCACGCTCATTGCCAGAAGGAGCTTTCTTTGAACCTCTTCAGACACGGTGTGTCTTTGCCCCCAGATATCTATATATTCCGGGTCGATTCCATGAAGTTTCAATAGTTGAAAAAGCTTATCACCTTGGACCATACTTTTACCTCTGGCATTGTATAACGTTGAGGCTTCCCTGCAGCAGGCTGCAGAGACTCTCGGAATAGGGGCGCCTGTTTGTTGCAGGACGACGGCCAGGCGACCGCTGCACCTTTTTCAAGTGACGCGAATCTGCGGCGTTGGTCCTAGCATCTGTCCGATTATACAACTAAATAAGGATAATGCTAATACTTTTAAAGGGCGTAGCTTAGCAAGTAGATGCACAATAGATTTAAATACTGTTGTCAACAAATAGAAATGTCCGGTTTTATGACAAATGAAATGTCCGGTTTTTGTTGTGTAAAGGAAAGCCCTGGAGGGCGGAGCCCGAAGGGGCTTTCCTTTCATC
>WGFD01000203.1 GCA_015492395.1 Deltaproteobacteria bacterium
ATTTCCGATACTACGCCATAGCGGACGGGCTTATGAGCATATTCCAGAGACATCCCGGCAGGATATACATCCAGTCACGGCCGGATAATGCACAAGCACAGTTTGTGCTCTTTACAGAATCACCCCCTTGAAAATTGGGGGAACTTCAGTAAAAACAAGTTCTTGATATTTTGTAAATTTATGATAACTTAAGAAGCTATACTTGATAAGCTCGTAAAAAGTCGGAAATACGGACGGCATAATAAAAAGTTCCAGATGTAAGGCGAGCGAATTCTGAGAGTGCGGCATACTTAGACATACGCAACAGTAATCTGCCTGCGCGTATCCGCACGCAGACAGGTGCGGCACATAGCCAAACAAAGGATGAAGCACAACACAGCAGCTGGGCTTTTACGCAGCCGTCAATCTTAGGATATTCTAAAAGGGGAACAACCGATGGTCAACAGGCCACCGACAAGACAAGTATATCGCCGGTTCAGCGACTGCTCCGTGAGCGAAAAGCTCCTGAATTCGCTTTTCCTGGCCACGATGGGGGTAGCCTACATCCTGGCCATGGTGTACCTGTATACCAGCCATGAGGGACTGGACGGCAAGCCCGGACTATCCGTGGACGATGTGGCCTATACCTACTACGGCAACCGGAGCGGGACAAGACTAGAGGCGGCTCTAAGGGGTTCGATGTCGGCCCACCTGACGTTTGAAGAGAGGGACAAAGTCGTGGAGTGGATATACAGCGGGAGCCCGAAAGCGGCGTTTGACAGCGAGATCCAACCTATCTTCGAGAAGAACTGCATATCCTGCCACAGCGGCAGATCAGGCATTGTCGACCTATCCGACATAACGGAAGTAAAAAAACTGACTGATGTGGACATGGGAAAGTCCATAGGCGAGCTGGCAAGGGTATCGCATATCCACCTCTTTGGTGTTGGAATGCTACTCTTCCTCATTGGACGAATCTTCATCCTCTGTGAGATGCCCGGTATCCTGAAGAAAATCATTGTTGGGATACCCTTCCTCGCTATATTCATGGACATCGGATCGTGGTGGCTGACACACTGGAAGCCCCTCTTCGCCTACGCAGTAATGCTGGGAGGAGGCCTTACGGGGCTCTCTATCGCATTCCAGATATTAATGTCTCTTTACCAGATGTGGCTTTATAAAGGGGGAAAAAAATACTAAGGAGGTAACAGCATGGACAGGCGTACTCTTAAGAATGGCGTCATCGCGGGGGCGATCGGAGGCTTATCCGAGATCGTATTCATCTCATTTTATGTGCTTATAGCGGCCAAGGACGGCTGGCTCATTGCCAGATTGATAACGGAGACCTTCTTTCCAGTGTCGGTGGCCCAGGGCCCTTTGGGTATATCCCTGGGTATATTCATCCACATGTTCCTCTCCCTGGGCATAGGCATCGGCTTTCTATCCCTTGCCCGGAGGCTGCCCAGGGCCATGGTTTACAGCCTGGCCATCGGTCTATCCTGCCTCTTAGCCATCTGGGCAATAAACTTCTTCGTCATTCTGCCGTCGGTAAACAGGGGGTTTATAAGTCAGGTTCCTGCGGGCATTGCCTTCTTCTCCAAGGGGCTCTTCGGGATAGCTATGGCGTTTTACCACTCGACAAGGCGGTAGCCGCCGGACCGGAATAGATACCACTGGATCCGCCGCATACCGTCCAGGAAGCCGGAACACACCACATTCCGGCTTTCGACCCCATTGTTTCTGCACCATGGTATCCGTTGATATCTCACGCTCATGAATGAACATGGCCGGCGCTTTGCTTAGCTTGCTGCATGGAGCTTCGATTATGCAGAGATCCCTTGGGAGAGGCAGGACTCCCCCTGCCTCTGGATAAGCTCTATCTTGTAACCGTCGGGGTCCTCCACAAAGGCGATAACCGTCGTCCCGTGCTTCATCGGTCCCGACTCCCTCGTCACCTTTCCTCCCTTGGCCTTTATCTCTTCAACGGTCTTGTATATATCGTCCGTCTCCAGCGCAATATGGCCGAAACCGTCCCCCAGGTCGTAGGAGCCGGTGTCCCAGTTGTGTGTCAACTCTATTTCGTGCCCGCCTGCCCTGCCATACCCCAGGAACGCAAGTGTAAACCTGCCGCCCGGGTAGTCCTTCTTCTTCCTGAGTTCCATCCCGAGCGCTCCGGTATAGAAACGCACGGCCCTCTCAAGGTCCCCAACTCTGAGCATTGTGTGAAGTATCTTCATATACCTCCTCCCGATATGTTTGACGGACCGAAGCCACCTGCATCACGCTTTAGGGAAATTGCAAACGTAACGAACCGTTGCACCCACTCGCAGCGCACTTTTAAATTCAACTACAAGGTCTTCGTACTGTCAAGAGATTATCTTGCGTCATAGCCGTGCAGAGCCGCGCTGTCGTCAGCCGATCTGCTCTGTTCCGACGCCCTCTAATAGGTCACACCGGTGTGTCGCCTTGTCGCGGTGTGCGGAAGGAGTGCCGTATGTAGGCATGGATAACGGGATAGGGGAATATGGAAATGTGATCGGCTCTCCGTCCCCTCTTCAGTGTTCCACCTTTTCGGTCAGCCTCTTCTCCCAACGGTTCAGTACCTGGAGTACCTTCTCTATCTCTTTGTTCCCCACTACCTCATGGAACGGAATGATCTCCCGCAGTACATTCTTCAATACACGCACCCTGGACAGGTCCATAAAGAGCAGGGACTTTATATCTTCCATCGACTTTATGTCGAGATTGGCAATCCTGTTATGTCTTTCGTACAGTTCTTCGTATAGTCCCATATCCACCTCCATGCGTTATTATTTCCTTCATCCGGATACGCCGTCACCACCATCGACTCCGTGGGATAGCTGAACGATAAAGGGTACGCCCAAGCTATCGGCCGGAGACGGTGTCGACTTTATACGTTCTACTCAGGATACCGTGGCCGGCCAATAACACAAGAATGCAACTTTTATACCAAAACCATAATTAATAGGGCCCGGCATGGAGTGGAGGGGTTCACACTGGTTGGCGGAGCAAGTATGTATAGATGGCTCGAAGTATAATACTCCCCAAAATTAAGACAGAGGTATAAGGTGTATAATAATCTGCCATAACCTGCAAGGAGGTATGGCAAATGCGCAATATGCGAAAGAATCATGATGCTTCTTTTAAGGCTAAAGTAGCCTTAGAAGCCATCAAGGGAGAAAAGACTATCTCTCAGCTTGCAAGTATTTATGGTGTCCATCCAAACCAAATAGGGCAATGGAGGAAACGTCTTTTAAAAGAGCTTCCTTCTCTTTTTTCGGATAAAAGGAAGAAGGCCGAAAAAGAGAATGAGGAGCTTGAATCTGAACTTTACAGGCAAATAGGCCAGCTCAAGGTAGAGCTGGAGTGGCTTAAAAAAAGTCTAAAACACTCTTATAG
>WGFD01000204.1 GCA_015492395.1 Deltaproteobacteria bacterium
ACTTTCAGGGGGGGTTGACTCAGGAAACCCTTGGAAAGGCCGAAGCCGGCCTTTATCTCCAGCTTACCGGTAGAGATGTTGAAGATCCTCAGGGTGGCGGCCTCCGCCCTCGTCAGGCCGACCGCTGTCCTGACGATGTGGTCGAGTACCTCTTCAAGCCCCTCAAAGACCACTAGGCGTTCCAATACGAAGTGCATCCGGTCAAAGAAGGAACCATTACCGGTGGAGTCTGCAAGCATCGAAGTTTCTAACCCCTTTTAACCTTCTTGGCGACTTCGTCGGGATGTGCAATCCTGCCCTTTACCGCTGTAGCCGCAGCAACGGCTGGATTGGCAAGATAGACCTCGCTCTTGGGGTGCCCCATCCTGCCGATGAAGTTTCTGTTCGTAGTAGCGAGGGCCCTCTCTCCTTCGGCAAGTATTCCCATATGCCCGCCGAGACATGGACCACATGTGGGAGGACTTATCACCGCCCCGGCATTCAGGAATATCTCGAAGAGTCCATCCTCCATCGCCAGCTTATATATGGAAGGCGTCGCCGGTATTACAATGAGCCTCATGTAAGGCGCTATCTTCTTGCCCTTCAGTACCCTTGCAGACTCCCTCAGGTCTTCCATCCTGCCGTTGGTGCATGAGCCGATCACCACCTGGTCGATCTGTATGTTGCCTATATCGGTAATATCCCTGGTGTTTTCCGGAAGGTGCGGGAATGCCACCTGTGGTTCCAGCTTGCTGCAGTTATACTCTCTTACGTCGGCATATTCCGCTCCCGCGTCACTGGTATAGATGACGCACCTGCGTTGCGCTCTTGTCTCGACATAGCTGCTGGTAACCCTGTCCGGGGCTATTATCCCACTCTTTCCCCCCGCCTCTATGGCCATGTTGCATATAGTGAATCTGCTGTCCATGGAGAGGCTTTCAATGGCGGGGCCGCAGAACTCCATGGCCCTGTAGAGGGCGCCGTCGACACCTATATCGCCTATGATACGGAGGATGAGATCCTTACCGGATACCCATTTCCTGAACCGCCCCTTACATATAAACTTCATCGACTCTGGCACCTTGAACCAGACCTTCCCGGTCGCCATGGCGGCCGCGAGGTCTGTGGAGCCCACGCCTGTAGAAAATGCCCCTATGGCGCCGTAGGTGCATGTGTGGCTGTCTGCCCCTATCACCACGTCACCGGGCACTACTACTCCCTTCTCTGGAAGGAGCGCGTGCTCTATACCAACATCACCACCCTCGAAGTAGTATTTGATCTTCTGTCTACGCGCAAAGTCCCTAAGAACCTTGCACTGCTGCGCCGACTTTATGTCCTTGTTGGGTGTAAAGTGGTCCAATACCAGCACAACCTTGTTTCGGTTAAAGACCTTGGCTGCACCTATACGGTCGAACTCCTTTATTGCGATCGGCGCGGTGATGTCGTTGCCCAGGGCAATATCCACATTGGACTCTATAAGATCTCCCGGCATCACCTTTCTTAGTCCGGCATGCCTGGCAAGGATCTTTTCTGTTATTGTCATTCCATCCATCAGATCACCGCTTCCTTTCTCTCTTTTTTTGTTTCCAACTTGTTAAGGGCATTTATGTAAGCCTTGGCACTGGCTATAATTATGTCGGTATGCGCGCCATGACCGGTCGCTATGCAGTCGCCCTCCTGCAATCTTACAGAGACCTCGCCCTGGGCATCGGTGCCGCCGGTTATGGCATTGACCGAATATCTCAGGAGGGAGCTTTTCGTGCCCGTCAACGCGGCTATGGTTCTGTATACGGCATCTACCGGGCCGTCCCCTGTGCCCTTCTCCCTCGCCTTCTCTCCATCGATCTCTATCTCCACTTCCGCGGATGGGGTCCCGGATGTGCCGCTCGAGACCGCAAGGCTGGTAAGTTTGTACCTCTCCCGCAGGTCAACCCTGAGGACTTCATTCGTGACTATAGCCTCTATGTCCTCATCGAATACCTCCTTTTTCTGGTCGGCGAGCGATTTAAAACGCTCGAATGCCCTTTTGAGGTTTTCATCCGTCAGTTCCAATCCAAGCTCCTTGAGACGCGCCTTGAAGGCATGACGGCCCGAGTGCTTGCCCAAAACCAGCGTGGACTGCGTAATACCGATGGATTCCGGTTCTATTATCTCATAGGTCTCCTTTTCTTTAAGGATTCCGTCCTGGTGTATTCCAGACTCATGTGCAAATGCATTATCACCCACTATGGCCTTGTTGGGCTGAACCATTATGCCTGTTATGCCGCTTATGAGCCTGCTCGTAGGGTATATCTGGTTGGCTACGATACGGGTATCAAGGCCTAGCACCCCTCTTCTGGTCTTCAATATCATCACGATCTCTTCGAGAGATGCATTTCCGGCCCTCTCGCCGATGCCGTTTATAGTACACTCCACCTGTCTTGCCCCGTTCATGATCGCCGAGAGGGAGTTTGCCACGGCCAGCCCCAGATCATTATGGCAATGTACGGAGATTATGGCCTTCCCTATGTTGGGGACATTTTCACGTATCCCCCTTATCAATTCACCAAATTCGTGCGGCAGGGAATAACCTACGGTGTCCGGGATGTTAACGGTCGACGCCCCGGCGTTTATCACTGCCTCTATAACCTCATAGAGATAGGCCGGCTCACTTCTGGATGCATCCATAGGTGAGAACTCGACATCCTCAACATACCCCCGTGCCCTCTCCACCATGTCGACCGCCCTATCCCTCGCCTCCTCTCTGGTCAGCCTGAACTGGTGCTTCAGGTGGATGTCTGAGGTAGATATAAAGGTGTGTATTCTCGGCCTGGGGGCGCCTTTAAGTGCCTGCCAGGCGCTGTCTATATCTTCGCTCTTGGCCCTGGCAAGACTGCAGACCACGGGGCCTTCGACCTCATTAGACACCCTCCGTACGGCCTCAAAATCGCCGTGGGAACTGAAGGCGAAACCTGCTTCGATGATATCGACACCCAGCTTGGCAAGCTGCCTCGCCACCGTCACCTTCTCCTCTACATTCATCGAGGCGCCGGGCGACTGTTCTCCATCCCTGAGTGTTGTATCGAATATCTCAACTAACTCCAAAATAAAACCTCCCTACTCTACCTTGTATCCTTTACCTGCTCCATCGCGGGACTTCTCGTCCAGATGGACCCTTTTCTTCTTCGATAGAAGCGTTACCGGTCCTGACAGTGCATAGCCGAGGGTAAGGACGAATAGCATGATAGACGGTTCGGCCGCCACAACTATAAGGATCAGTATGAGTGCAACGAGGAACCTGAACGGCATCCTCCGCGTCAGGTTGAACTCCTTGAAGCTGTAGTATGCTATATTGCTCACCATCAGATAGGCAAGTGAATATACCATAACCAGAATCGTTATATGCTTGGTAGTCTCCTCCTGACCCAGATAGTAAACGAATAGCAGTACCGTCGATGCAACGAGGGCCGCGGCTGCAGGGATAGGCAGGCCTTTGAAGCGCCTGCTCTCCACAGTATTTATCTGTACGTTGAACCTTGCGAGTCTCAGAGCCCCGCACACTACATACAGGAATGCCGCGAGCCAGCCATACCTCCCGAATGGTTTTAAGCCCCATATGAATATCAGGATCCCCGGTGCCAGCCCGAATGCCACGAGGTCTGATAGGGAGTCATACTCCACCCCGAATTTGCTGCTGGTCTTCGTGAGCCTAGCCACCCTGCCATCCAGCCCATCCAGTACCGCCGATACGAGGATGGCTATGGCTGCCGTATCGAAATGCCCCTCGAAACTGGCGATTATAGAATAGAAGCCGCCGAATAGGCTCGCGGAGGTTATCAGGTTGGGCAGGAGGTAAACACCCTTTCTTACTTTCCTCCTTTTCCTGTTACTTCTGTCCTCCACATCTTCTATTATATCGTTGTCCAACACTACTTGTCCTCCCATAGGGCAAGGACGGAAGTTCCGGCTTTGACCTTTTTTCCGATCCTGACCTGTTCTATACACTCCTTCGGCAGATATACGTCCAGTCTGGAGCCGAACCTGATCATTCCGAACCTCTTCCCCCTTTCGACAGGATCACCCTCTTGCGGGTAGCAGACTATTCTCCTCGCCACAAGACCTGCTATTTGGATCACCAGGAAACGCTTACCGTTGTCCGCCTCTATAAGGAGCGCATTTTGCTCGTTCTCCAGAGATGCCTTGTCCAGATTTGCCGAAAAGAATCTTCCAGAATTGTAGTAAATGCCCTTGATTGTACCGGACGCAGGGATCCTGTTTACATGCACATTGAAGAGGTTCATGAAGATACATATCTTTAGCGTCTCTTCACCGAGAAATCTATCCTCCATGCACCTCTCAACCTTTATTACCTTGCCGTCAGCCGGCGATACGATCCGGGACTCTCCGGCCGGAATGTCCCTTTCAGGGTCACGGAAGAAGGATACAGTGAAGACCGCCAGGCCGAGGGCAAGTGCGCTCAGATACCCTGCTCCAAATAGTGCCAGTAATATTGTAACAAGTATAGAAGTTATAATAAAGGGGTAACCCTCTCTGGCGAGGGGTATCCGCATATAGGCCGTCTCCGTAAGGGATCTGAATTAGAGTGTGAAGATACCAACAATCAAAGTGTATTTAGAAAAGGATAATCAACACGTCAGTTTTCGACGGCTTCGTAAAAAATCCATCTGCCGTGTTGTGCTCCATATTTCGCCCGTCTTGCGTCTGGAACCTTTTACTGTGCCGTCCCTCTTTTTCGACTCTTTACGAGTTCGTCAGTTTTTGGACTTGTCAACTATCCTACTCTTCTTGATCCAGGGCATCATCTCTCGCAGGCTGTTCCCTATCTTCTCAATGGTGTGGGTCTCCCCTCTTTTGCTCAGCGCATTAAAGACCGGCCTGTCGACCTTGTTCTCCAGCATCCACTCCCTCGCGAAGCTGCCGTTCTGGATCTCCGTCAGGATCTTCTTCATTTCCTTCTTTGTCTCTTCCGTAACGACACGTGGGCCCCTCGTCAGATCACCATACCTCGCAGTCGTGCTGATAGAGTACCTCATATTGGAGATACCGCCCTCGTATATCAGATCGACTATAAGTTTCATCTCATGGAGGCACTCGAAGTATGCCATCTCTTCAGGGTAGCCCGCCTCAACCAGAGTCTCAAATCCAGCGGTAATCAAGGCGGTAACCCCTCCGCACAATACCGCTTGCTCACCGAAGAGGTCCGTCTCGGTCTCGTCTTTAAAGGTGGTTTCTATGATACCAGCCCTTCCCCCTCCTATTG
>WGFD01000205.1 GCA_015492395.1 Deltaproteobacteria bacterium
ACGGAAGAGTATCTGAATGTAAAGAGACAATAATGTTGACTGGAACACCATATCCAGGCACTGACCATGGCCGCCAAAAAGATATAGATAAACCCATATCCGGTAAAGAGAGAACGGTGCGGTCAAGGGGTTTTTCAGGGATGAGAGCATGGGCTTCTGCAGTATTCGCAACGCTATTCCTTGTATCACTGCTTGCATGGGGGGCTTACCTGTTCGTTATGAGCGGGTTCGACAGCGGGGACCTTGTGCTCAGAGATAGTGCGCGAATATACGACCGGAACGTGAACCTTCCTCAGGTTGTACCGGACAACGGGCGGGAAAGCTTCATACGGATAGCCTCAAAGGATATTCCCATGATAGTCAAGTGTGCATTTATTGCCGCTGAGGATGAGAGGTTCTACAGACACTTCGGCTTCGACATAGCCGCGGTTCTCAGGGCGGCCATGGATAATATGAGTAAACGCAGGATAGTCTCCGACGCATCTACGATAACACAACGGTTGTCACGTCTCGTCTACCCAACGGATAGGAGCTACATTGGCAAGTTTATAGAGGCCGTCAGAAGTATCCGTATAGAACTCTCCCTATCCAAAGATGAAATAATCGAGCGCTATCTCAACCTGGTCCCAATGGGCAATAACATTAAAGGGGTTGAGCTTGCATCGAGGGTCTATTTCGGGAAGAAGACCTCGGAATTGACAGCCCCTGAAGCCGCCCTCCTGGCCTCATTGCCGAGGGCCCCTGGCTTACTAAATCCTTACGGGAAGAACAGGGAAAGACTACTGGAGAGAAAGAACTGGGTGTTATCCAGGATGGCCGCGCTGGGATACATCCTGGAAGATGATCTCAGGGAGCTGATGTCGCAGGAACTGGTGTTTCTCGACCATCGATTCCAGTTCGAGGCGCCACATCTGGCCGGTCTCCTTCCGGAGTATTGGACGGAGGAAGAGAGGCGGCCGGCAGACCGCCTTACAACCATAGATGCCGGCATCGAAGATTACCTGCAGGTCACCACTGATAATCTTCACATGTAAGAAACGTGTCTTTTTGTATTCGCTGTCCGACTACGCACCCGTACGGCCATGCATACAAGAAATCCCAAAAATACTATACAAACACTACAAACCAAGGCGCGACAAAGGTGAGTCGTACCTTGCTGCACACCAGAACGACGAACCGGAGAGTAGCGCAGGCATGCACAGTTATGCCACCCGGTCAGGATCGGCTACAAATGACAAGAAGATGCGACTATATTTTACAATCTACAGACAAGGAGTTTTATGTTATAAATGACACCAGTATACACTGGTACAGTCAATGACATTGACATTCGGGACACGCCCGACGACCGAGAATGCACAGCAGGTACATTACTCGCAACCTGATGCAAGATCGACGGGCATATCCTTTGTATTCGGAGCACGGATGGGACAAAAGGGGGATCGCGGGAACTGGCGGATAATCCTGCATCAGATCATCTTTGAAGCGGATACCCACGCCGGCAAGGCATTCGATATAGCGCTTATATTGAGCATTCTCCTAAGTGTTCTTGCAGTGATGCTCGACAGCGTAGACGCAGTCAGTCAGATTTATGGCGACCTGCTGTATTCGGTCGAATGGTTTTTTACTATCCTCTTCACGCTGGAATATGTCTTCAGGCTGATCTGTACGGGACGTCCGACTAAGTACGCAACAAGCTTTTTCGGAATCGTCGACTTGCTGGCAGTCTCGCCGACATATATCAGCCTCTTCTTTCCAGGGACTCACTTCCTCCTGGCCATCCGGCTTTTACGGATCCTGCGTATCTTCCGTATCCTCAAACTCGCCCAGTATCTCGGTGAGGCAGACCTCTTAATAAAGGCCCTACGCGCAAGCCGCCGTAAGATCACCGTATTCCTCTTCGCAGTCTTGATCCTTGTAGTGATATTCGGTTCCATGATGTACGTCATAGAAGGTGAAAGGCATGGCTTTACGAGTATACCGCGAAGTATCTACTGGGCCATAGTGACACTTACCACCGTGGGCTATGGCGATATATCACCGAAGACGAGTGTGGGCCAGGCGCTGGCGGCAGTGATTATGATTATGGGATACGGGATCATAGCGGTCCCTACAGGCATCGTGACTGTGGAGATGTCCCACGCTATGGACAAAAAGAGTATTACCACCCAGGTGTGCCCAGAGTGCAGCGGAGAGGGGCATGACTATGATGCAGTCTACTGTAAATTCTGCGGCGGAAAGTTATAGAAGGTGGTTTGAGAATGCGCGGTGAAACGCCCCATAAGCAGCAAGCTGCGGGGAGTGCCTGCCCGCCTGTCGATCCTGGCGGACAGATGCAAGCACCACGTCGGACAGGTGCTCACGGTGCATGTTCAATACCCATAACCGTCAGCTCTGACATCCACCAAGATACCGTTTTTCAATATGAAGGTTCGCTGTCAACGGTCTGGACTAATATTATACATACACTCCTCAAAGTTATCAATCCTATTAAGTTCTCTGAAGTTCCCCCAATTTTCAAGGGGGTGATTCTGTAAAGAGCACAAACTGTGCTTGTGCATTATCCGGCCGTGACTGGATGTATATCCTGCCGGGATGTCTCTGGAATATGCTCATAAGCCCGTCCGCTATGGCGTAGTATCGGAAATC
>WGFD01000206.1 GCA_015492395.1 Deltaproteobacteria bacterium
ACAGGCTCCGCCACTCCTATTGCATATGCGAGCTGCACCTCACATTCGTCGGCGATCCCTGATGCAACGATATTCTTAGCTATATACCGCGCCATATAGGAAGCCGACCTGTCAACCTTCGATGGATCTTTGCCGGAGAACGCCCCACCACCATGGCTTCCGTGTCCACCATAGGTATCAACTATTATCTTTCTTCCGGTAAGACCGCAGTCACCCTGCGGGCCACCCACGACAAAACGCCCCGTGGGATTAACGTAAAACTTGGTAGCCGAATCCATCAGTTCTTCAGGTACAACGTGTTTAATGACCTCCTCAATTACAGCCTCCCTTAACACCTTGCCGTCCACATCGGGAGAATGTTGTGTAGAAACCACAACGGTATCCACCGTGACCGGTCTGTTATCGACATAACGTACCGTAACCTGGCTCTTACCGTCCGGCCTTAAGAAGTCCATCTGCCCGCTCTTTCTCACATCCGCAAGCCTCTTGGTAATCTTATGGGAGAAGACGATGGGCATCGGCATGAGTTCGGGGGTATGATTACAGGCATATCCAAACATTAGCCCCTGGTCGCCGGCACCCTGTTCTTTGTTTTCGCCCTCATCCACCCCCATGGCGATATCGGGAGATTGCTTATCCAAGGCAACCAACACGGCGCATGTATTGTAATCAAAACCCATTGCGGCATCGTCGTAGCCAATATCCTTTATAGTCCCTCTCGCCAACTCGGTGTAATTTATATAGGCATTCGTAGTAATCTCTCCTGCCAACATCGTCATACCCGTCGTAACCAATGTCTCGCATGCAACCCTGCTCTTAGGGTCTTCCTTGAGCAAAGCATCCAATATAGTATCCGATATCTGATCTGCCACCTTGTCAGGATGTCCCTCAGAAACAGACTCTGACGTAAAAAGATACTCCTTCACCCCCATCATATCCTCCTTATTCAACATTTTCTATTGAAGCTCCCTGCAGCAAGATGCCGGCCTGCCTGTAACAGACAGGAAATCTTCTCATGCAAGGAATTATCCGATTATATTTCGCTCGCGATGCATGTTCAATCAGATAGAATCAACCAAACCGGCAGAGATTCGACACCTTGCCGCCAGCCAGCTATTAATACTATAATTTTACAATATGACTGTCAAATAAAATCGGTGATTCCCCGCCAGCCGTCGCCGGTCCCGGAGCCGTCCCTGAAATTCCATACCACGCCAAGGAACACCCGCAAACCAGAAAGCGCATATAGGGGGGCTTTCTTTAAGCAAATGGGCCGCAATGACAACGGCGTAGATGGGCTTCTTACGGTTTTAGCGCGAATTGTAGTTGAATATCAAATAAGCACTCCTTCGAACCTGCTCTTCATCTCATAGTTTATGTACGACTCCACTTCGCTGGTAGTGGAGAATTCCAGGATCTTTTCGCCTAAGCTCATCATATCACTGTAACGTATGGACCTGACTATCTTCTTGACACGCAGTATAGCCAGGGCATTCATGCTAAGTTGCTTCAACCCCAACGCGAGGAGTGCCATGGTACAGCTCGGGTCGCCAGCCATCTCCCCACAGACACTTACATCTATACCGGCCCTGTTTGCCACATCTATAACCCCCTTAATAGTCCGGAGCAGGGCCGGGTGCAGCGGCTCATAGAGATAGTCTACATGCTCATTACCCCTGTCAATAGCCAGGCAATACTGAAGAAGATCGTTTGTCCCGATAGAGAAGAAGGCGACATGCTTCGCAAGGTGGTCTGCGACTATTGCGGCCGATGGCACCTCTATCATTATACCGACCTCCACGTCCGGGTCGAACGGCTTCTTTTCCCGCCTTAACTCGCTCTTGGCCTCCTCAAACACCTTCAATGCCCCAAGAAACTCCGCCACTCCCGATATCATGGGAAACATTATCTTGATATTTCCAAACACACTTGCCCTCAGGATACCCTTCAATTGCGTCTTGAAAACATCCGGCCTTTTCATACAGAGCCTTATCGCCCTCAGCCCCATCGCCGGGTTCACCTCCTTTTCATAACCCAGATTGGAAGTGAACTTATCCCCGCCAAGATCCAATGTCCTGATAATCGTAGGGTGGGGAGAAACACGTTCAGCCACCTTCTTACACGCAGACAGATGCTCTTCTTCGGTCGGCAGGTCAGTCCTGCCAAGATAAAGAAATTCAGTCCTATAAAGGCCTATACCTTCCGCTCCGTGATCGGTCAACTGGCCGATCTCGTTCAGGAACTCTACGTTGCCCATCAGCCTTATCCTCTTGCCGTCTATTGTTTCAGCCGGCAGCTCACTGTAATTGTGTAGTGACTTCTCGTAAGAAAAAAACTGCTTCTTGTGCCACTCATACTCCCTGATCACCTCCATGGATGGATTTATCACCACAGTGCCGGAGGTGCCATCAACTATCACGGTATCACCGTTCCTCAGGAGAGTCATTATGTTCTCCAACCCCACAACGGCCGGTATCTCCATAGATCTGGCGACAATGGCCGTGTGTGAGGTCCTCCCGCCCATAACCGTCACAAATCCCTTCACCTTGTCCTTAGACAACTGTACCGTATCCGTCGGAGCCAAATCCTTTGCTACGACTATAACCTCTTCGTCTATATCGGTGATCTTGTCTCTCCTTTTGCCGATAAGGTTTCTCAAGATACGATCACCGATATGTTCGATATCGGCCCCTCTTTCCCTCAGGTACTCATCCTCCGTCTTGTCAAAGAACTCTCTTATCCCGCGGAGCACCATCTTAAGCGCCCACTCCGCGTTCACCTTTTCTCTTTTAATCGTCTTTATAGTGTCTTCGATCAGCATCTCATCATACAACATCATAATATATGCATCTATTATATGAACATGCTCTCTCCCCTTCTTGTTCTGCAGGATCTTGGCTCTTAACCTTTGCAACTGTTCCTGGGATATCTTGACCGCTCTTTTAAACCTCTCTATCTCATGCAAGAGGAAAGAGTCCTCCAGATGGCAAAAGGCAGGGACCTCCACCCCCTCCTCCGGGATTATCAAGGCCTTGCCAATAACGATACCCGGCGAAACACCAATCCCTTTCAGGGTTATGCCGACACAACTTCCAGTTTTCACTCCTCCTCCCCGAATTTATTATCGATAAGGTCGCCTAACTCAGCCACCGCATCCTCCGCGTCATCACCTTCAGCCCGTATAGTAATGCTGGTACCTTTCGTAGCGGCGAGAGTCAATACTCCCATTATACTCTTCCCATTTACTTCATAATCGTTCTTCGATACATAGATATCAGACTTGAACTTATTTGCCATCCGAACGAACTTCGACGCAGCCCTCGCGTGCAGTCCAAGCTTATTGCTTATAGTAAAGATACCCGAAGCCTTCTTGTACTTATTTTCGCCGCATGCCATTCAGAGCACTCCTCCTCGGTCTGCTACTCCACTATACCACTAATAAAAGAAATCAACATAATAGGCCCGGCAATCAGATAGATGAGAGTCTGGATAGAGTATCCCTTTCTCATCAAGATGGATAAGAGCGGTATGGCCACGGCCAATGAAACGGTCATTACACAAAAGAGCAGGAGTGGTATATCCCCGATACCACCGAGGCCGGGAAGAGGCATATAAGCTGTGATACCGACCGCCAAAACAGCCAACATACCGCCCATCAAATACCTTATTCTCCCACTCCACGTCGGCAACTCAAGCCCACCTATATGCTCTATGGTATCTTCCCCGTAACTATAACCCCTCCATAAACACGTCCACCTCATCCAAAGATGAAAGGCATTGTATATAAAAAGGAAGACCAGCACACCATATATACCCAGAACCATTATGGACCCAACGCCTACTATAGAGGCCAGCGGTCTGGCTGCCCCCCAAAAAAACCTGTCTCCTATTGCGCCAAACGGCCCGCTTACGGCCTTCTTGAACATAATTATGTCATCAGGGGATCGAATCCCTTCTTGCACTTCCTCTTCCATCCTTATTACGGCACCAAGCACAGGAGAGGCCATGTACGGATGAACATTGAATGTCTCCACATGTCTTCGCAGCGCAATCCGCCGCTTATCCCTATTACGGTAGATCTTTTTAAGCGCCGGAGCCAACGCAGCAACGAAACCAAGTCCCTGGAGCCTTTCATAACTCCATGAGGACTGGAGAAACAACGAGTTAAAAAATACCTTTATCAGCGTCTTCCTATCCACCATTATAACCATAGTACAGAAACGTAAAGACAATGAGCGCTATCACAACGAAGAATGAATATACAAAATATATCCATTTGCTATATATAATGTTAAAAGCGGCGGCGAGACCCAGCACGAGCAGGGCGAACCACGCAATGGGGAGTCCAGTTGAAGCGAGGGAGTCCGGCATTCTCATGTAAATCACATAAATCATATGCACGCCTGCAAGAACCGATATGAATATGGAGAGACTCCCGGCAAGGAAGAATAGCACAAGCCCTTTAAGGTTATTCCTGACAACCATATCTCCAACCTTGTCATCCGGAGCCCCCTCAACGGCGTCAAAGAAGCGTGTATTATATCTCCTTGCAATCGCTTCCAGTCTGTTATAAAGAGTTCCCATAGGCATTATCAGCAGAGTGGCCAAGACCATCACGGACAGCATACCGGTTCCTTCCAACCCAAGCCATCTGGAACATATAACAGTTACTGCCGTACACACCGTGGTTATTACCGTCTCGTTGGGCGGCACATAACCTCCCAAGGACATATTACCCACAAATAAGAGCTCAAAGTAAATACCCGCCACCAGCCCAACCAGTAAATTACCCAATAAAAGACTTAGAACCGGTGCCACGACAATTGGTCTGGAGATCATAACCTGGAATGCGGCCGTCCTATCTATCGACAACCCTCCGCCCAACAAGGAGATCATAATGGTTTCCCTTAAAAGGTCGGTCATCTATTTGCCGATCACAAGTCTATAGGCCTATCATAGGGCACGGCCCTTATCTGTATGGGTACCCCCATACTTTTAAGCCTTTCGATTATGCCTTCATCAACCTTGTCTATGTAAACAGACCTGCTGATCTGCTTAGTCTCGCCACCGTGATGTATATTGCCCATATTGATACCCGTAACTTTAACACCGCCTTCGCAAAGCCGCATAGCGTCATCCAAGGTGCCGACAAGGACAATCGTCCTGCGTTCGTCCATATTGCCCGACTTGATCTCCCGAATAGCGTCGTTGATTCCAAGGACATGAATGGTAAGACTGCTAAACCCGCATGATTCGATAGCCAGCCTTTTAAACCGATTGGCCGCGGCGTCATCTGAAGCCACTAAGATGTAGTCCGCCTTCAAGAACGGTACCCACGACTCCACCACTTGGCCGTGTACCAGCCTGTCATCGACTCTGACCAAGACTATCATAATACCATCCCTGTGATTTCAACTCTTTCCGAGTTGTACTTATGGAACCTCTGAATAATTCATCCCTGAATTATTCAAAGACGAAAAAGAAAAAGTGCAATTTTTCTTTTTCTCACATTTTCAATGACTTACAGCCATTGAAAATGGCG
>WGFD01000207.1 GCA_015492395.1 Deltaproteobacteria bacterium
CCCTTCAACACCTTAATGAGTTCCTCTACAGGGTGTTTCGCCGTAATCTCCTGAAAGATTTCCTTCTTATGGTTCACTATCTCGTCGAGTATCATCTGTTAGTTACCTCTATGAGTCTCTTCAACTTCTCCATAGCCGCACCTTGGTCCACGGCGCCTCCCGCCAAGACTACCCCCTCCGCTATGGTCTCCACCCGTCCGCTCGCAACGATGGCGGCAGCCGCGTTAAGGATGACCACATCCATTTTAGGACCCTTTTCGCCCTTTAGAACGGCGGTGATAATCTCAGCATTGTCTGAGGGCTCCCCCCCTTTAAGGTCATCGGGCCCACACCTCTCAAACCCGTAATCCTCCGGCTTGATGTGGTACGTCTTAACGGAACCCCCTCTAAGTTCGGTAACCTTGGTCTCGGTCGTGAGGGTTATCTCGTCAAGGCCATCCTCACCCCTGACCACGAAGGCATGCCTTGAACCGAGATTGCTCAAGACCTTAGCCATTATATCCGTGAGCGCATCGTCATAGACGCCAAGTACCTGGTGGCGAGCGCTTGCCGGGTTTGTCAGAGGACCGAGTATATTGAATATGGTTCTGACACCGATCTCTCTTCTCACTGGAGCCCCATACTTCATCGCACCATGGAGCAGAGGGGCAAAGAGGAAGCCTATCCCTACCTCTCTGATACACTCCTCAACTCTCTCCACCTTTGCCTCTACATTCACGCCAAGCGCCTTCAAGACTTCGGCGCTACCGCTCCTCGAAGACACCGACCTGTTTCCGTGCTTCGCCACCACAACCCCCGCACCGGCGGCTACAATGGCGGCAGCGGTGGATATGTTAAAGGTTCCAGCTTCGTCGCCCCCTGTACCGCATGTATCCACTACACATTCATGGCCTGCCTTGATCCTGGTTGCCTTTGAGCGCATCACCCTTGCAGCACCAGTGATCTCAGGAATGGTTTCGCCCTTCATTCTTAACGCCGTCAGGAAGGCGCCTATCTGTGCGGAACTGGCTTCACCCGACATTATTTCGTTCATGACGGCTACCATTTCTTCCTCTGTCAGATCCAATCTCCTGATGGCCCTGGCTATGGCTTCTCTTATCATCTCTTTATCACACTCCCTCTTCTCCACAGAATGTCATCAAAATACTGAAAATTGCAGTCCTTATCTCGACACCGCCAAAAAATTTCTCAGTAGGTCCTTACCAGCCTTGGTAAGGATGGATTCAGGATGGAACTGGACACCCTCCAACACGAACTCTTTGTGCCTTATCCCCATTATTTCACCCTCATCGGTCCAGGCGCTGATCTCAAAGCAGTCCGGTAACGAGTCTCTGTTGACTATTAGCGAGTGGTAACGTGTAGCCGTAAAGGGATTCCGGATACCACTGAATATCGTCCTGCCATCGTGGTATATATCCGATGTCTTGCCATGCATCAACCTCTTTGCCCTCTCGATACCGGCACCGAAGGCATAGCATATGGACTGGTGTCCAAGACACACCCCGAGTATCGGGATCCTACCCGCAAAGTGCTTCACTAGATCTACGGATATACCCGCCTTTGTCGGGTCGCACGGGCCGGGAGAGATAACGATCCTTCCCGGTTTGAGAGATTCTACCTCCGGAAGCCCGATCTTGTCGTTCCTGTACACCTTTACATCTTCACCAAGCTCGGCAAAGTACTGAACCAGGTTGTATGTAAAGGAATCATAGTTGTCGATCATTAACAGCATAACTCATTTCCATCCCATGAAATAGGCTTAACGGTATGGAGGTCACAACCGTACAGCCTCCGGTGCAAAGGATTCTATTCCAAACCCTCTCTGACCATCTCAACTGCCTTAAGAACCCCCCTGGCCTTGTTAATGGTCTCCTGATACTCCTTCTCGGGTACGGAGTCCGCAACTATCCCTGCCCCGGCCTGGATATGGATCTTGCTGTCCTTAATAACGATAGTCCGGATCGCTATGCACATATCCATGTTACCGGAAAATCCAATGTACCCTACCGCACCGCCATAGGGGCCACGCCTGCACGGCTCCATCTCCTCTATGATCTCCATGGCCCTCACCTTGGGCGCCCCCGTCAAGGTCCCGGCCGGAAAACACGCACTTAAGGCATCGAGGGAGTCCTTGCCCTCCTTGCGTACACCCTGCACATTGGAAGCAATATGCATCACATGGGAGTATCTCTCTATAACCATAAACTCATTTACGTTGACACTGCCGGTCTCGGCTACCTTACCAACATCATTCCTGCCCAAGTCCACAAGCATTATGTGTTCCGCCCTCTCTTTGGAGTCCTTCAGAAGCCCCTCTTCCAACTGCCTGTCTTCTTCATCATCCGAACCCCTTGGTCTTGTTCCGGCAATGGGCCTGACATCTACCCTTCTTCCCTCCACTCTGACGAGTATCTCTGGGGATGAACCGACAAGCTCGATGCCATTCAGTCTCAGAAAAAACATGTACGGCGAAGGGTTGACGATCCTCAAGGCCCTGTAAATATCAAGGGGCAGAACATCCAGGTCAGTTTGAAATCTCTGAGATATGACCGTCTGAACCACGTCGCCGGCCATGATGTACTCCTTCACCCTGGAAACAGCCTTCAGAAAGTCCTCCCTTGAAAAGTTAGAGCGGATGTCGTTCTTATACTTAACCTCCTGGACGACTGTGGTGATCGTACCTTTGCGAAGCTTCTCTACTACAGAGTCTATCCTCTCCATGGATCTTGCGTATGCCTCTGCAGGGTCACAGCCCTCTTCAAGGAATACACTTGATATTACCTTAATCTTATTGGTCAAATTATCAAAGACAAGCACTGTATCCGCAATCATAAAGAAGGCGTCCGGCACCGTGATATCGTCCTTGGCCAATGAAGGAAGCGTCTCAATGGACCTCACCATGTCATATCCGGCGTAGCCTACCGCCCCGCCATAGAACCTCGGTATGCCCTCCACTTCTACGGGTCTGAAGCGGGACATAAACCTCCTCAGTAACCCTATAAAGTCGCCGTTCATGCGCTCTCCCACGCCACCATCTACTATCTCAACAGTATTACCGAATGCCTTTAGAACCGCCCTGGGAGATATGCCTATAAACGAGTACCTCCCCCACTTCTCTCCACCTTCTACGCTCTCAAAGAGAAAGGCATCTCCTCCATCGTCTATCTTCTTGAAGGCGGAGACTGGGGTTTCAACGTCGGCGAGGATCTCACGGTATACCGGAATGAGGCTGCCTCTATCGGCTAGTTGCAGGAAACTATCCAGAGATGGGTAATACCTTTTGTTCTTCATTGCAAGGACACGGTAATTCAGATGCGCCGGCACATGCCAGAATGTGGATAACCGGGCATGGCAGTATCAGCTTCTACTCTTAAAACTCTCTGCAGAGGTCTGCTAAGGATAGATCCGCAGTACACCTTGTACGGTACAGAGTAATCTGGATATTATAGAAGGTTGAAATTGACAAGTAAAGTTAAATCAAGAGAAATTGCAGTCTGACTAGCGGGGTGTAGCGGCGTGAATCGGAGCAAACCTCTGCCATTTACAGACATTAGGATACTCACTCTTAATCTAAACCAGTTCGATAAACGACATCGAGGCATTATCACCGGGTCTTGTGCCTTTTTTTATGATCCTGGTGTACCCCCCACTTCTTTCATGGTACTTCGGCGCCACATCATCGAAGAGTCTTTTCACCACTTCCTTTCTTCTCATGAAGGCCATGGCCCGCCTCCTTGAAGCGGTGTCGCCCTTCTTGCCAAGCGTGATCATACGCTCGACCACCTTTCTCAGCTCCTTGGCCTTCTGGGTTGTGGTAGTGATCCTCCCGTGTACTATCAGGGAATTTGCCATATTGGCCATCATGCACCTGAGGTGACCGGACGGTCTGTCAAACCTCTTCTCATCTCTGTTATGTCTCATACCTTAGATTGTCTCCTTTCTCTCCGCAACCATCTTATCCAGATCCTCCCTCGCGGGGAACCCCTCCAGCTTCAGTCCGAACTCCAGCCCCATACTGCTGATAATCTCCTTTATCTCATTCAGCGACTTTCTGCCGAAATTCTTGGTCTTGAGCATCTCCTGTTCGGTCTTTTGAACCAGTTCTCCCAGGTACTTGATATCGGCGTTTTTCAGACAATTGGCGGAACGGACGGAAAGCTCCAGCTCGTCCACCGTCTTGAAGAGATTATCGTTGAAGGGAGGTCTCTTTTCCTCTTCCTCCTCAGCCGCCTCCTCTTCCGGCTCCTCAAAGGTGATGAACAGTGACAGTTGATGCTTTAATATCTTCGCAGCAAAGGCAAGGGCATCATCTGGGGTCACAGCCCCGGTGGTCCATATTTCCATCGTCAACTTATCATAATCCGTCCTCCGGCCGACTCTGGCGTTACTTACAGCATAGTTCACCCTGACTACCGGTGAAAAGATGGAGTCCACTACGATAGTCCCGACGGGCTGCCCTTCCTCCTTATTTCTCTCGGCAGGTACATACCCTCGTCCCATCTTCACGAGCAGCTCGGCCTTCAAAGCACCATCTTTTGCAAGCGTGGCAATAGGGCTGCCATGGTTCAAAACCTCTACGGCAGGATCACATATTATGTCTCCAGCAGTTACCATACTCTTACCTTTGGCATCTATTCTGACGGTCTTGGCCTCATCGCCATGAAGCCGGAACCGGACCTGCTTAAGGTTCAGTATGATATCGGAAACATCTTCTTTCACTCCCGGAATGGAAGAGAACTCGTGCAACACGCCGTCGATCTTGACCGCTGTCACAGCGGCGCCCTGCAGTGACGACAGAAGTATCCTCCTAAGCGAGTTACCTATAGTGGTGCCAAATCCTCTCTCCAGCGGTTCGGCCACAAACTTACCATAGGTACCGGTCAATGTAGCCTTATCCACCTCGAGCTTATTCGGTTTGATCAGATCTTGCCAGTTCCTTTTCATTACAGCCCCCGTTTTCATTAAATTGCCTCTAGAAAAAACAATATCAACTATGACGGTTTCGTGAAAGGTCCATCTGCTGTGTTGTGCTTC
>WGFD01000208.1 GCA_015492395.1 Deltaproteobacteria bacterium
CTGCGCGGCTATAAGTTGAGCAAGGACGATGTGCTTCGCAGGAACATCATAAACGAGCTGCGATCATACAACACCATTGATCGTGAAAGAGTCGAGGAGGCTTACCGGATCACGTTTGAAGACTACTTTGCGAACGAGATGTTGACATTGAATCGATTCGTGTCGGACGGCTTGGTAACTGTGACCGATGAGGAGATCCGGATAACGGAAAAGGGGCTCCTCTTTGTTAACAGCATATGCTGGATATTCGATGGATACAAGGGGCAGGTAAGCTACCCTAAGCGCGGAGACGGGATCCACGGTGCTTGCCTCGATGGAAAGGCAGTGGGCTAGGTGGGGGGCGGGCGGATTGGCCGTGAGAAAAGAACTATGCAAGGACGGCGTGTGTCGCAGTGAACATGCATCGCGAGCGCCGGTCTGCCGGGATTGACAGGCGGGCTGGTATTCCACGCAGCTTGCTGCAGGGAACTTCGATTACTGGGATGCGGTAGACCTGATGGAGATGCCATGGAACATTTAAAAGGAAAGGAGATTCTGGTCGCGGGTGGAGCGGGCCTTGTGGGCACGAATCTGACACGGCGCCTTGTCGAGCAGGGGTTGAGCGTGACCGGCAGCTACTTGTCTCGGAAACCGCCGGAAGACCTGAAGGTCCATTACGACCGGTATGACTTCACAAACTACGAAGAATGCCTGAAGGCGACGCGCGGAAAGGACTGTGTCTTTATCTGCGCGGTTCAGGCTTCCGGCGTTGCGGGGATGTTGAAGAGTCCGACATCGGCCATCCTGCCGAACCTGGAGATACACGCGGGCCTGCTTGAGGCCTGCCTTCAGAATAATGTGGAAAAGGTTGTCTGGGTAAGCAGTTCCACCGTTTATCAGGAGGCCTTCTATCCGATCCGGGAGGACCTCCTGGATTTAAACAAGCCGCCGTACGCGCTCTACCAGGGTGGCGGGTGGGTATACCGGTACCTGGAAGAGCTTGCAAAGTACTATCATCAAAGGTGTGGACTGCGAACGGGAATCATTAGGACGGCCAGCATATATGGACCTTATGACCGTTTTGATGACCGGAGGTCCCATGTTGTCCCGGCGCTGATCAAAAGGGCGATAAGACGGGAAGACCCATTTATAGTGTGGGGCTCAGGGGATACGATAAGGGACTTTGTCTATGTCGATGACCTCATAGACGGAATACTGAAGGTCATGGAGGGATATTGCAATGGCGATCCGGTCAATATCAGCAGTGGTATCCCCGTCAGCATCAAGGAGCTTGTAGAGACGATATTGGATGTATGCGACCACAAGGTGGCGCCGGTGTACGATTCGACCAAGCCCACCGCGGTTCCATATCGGGTTATCGACAATACAAAATATGAAACGGTGCTCGGCAGGTCCATGAGGACATCCCTCAGAGATGGGATAATGAAAACGGTTCGGTGGTATCAATCGGAGCAGTCCCGCGACTAAGGCCCGGACCAAGAGGACGGAGAATGAAAAAAAGACTGCTTGTACTTGGGGCGACGGGGTTTATCGGCAGAAACATGGCGGAACATTTCGCCGGCAAAACGGGATATGAAGTCCTGGGCACATACCATAAGTCGGCCCCTTTGGACCACCCCGGGGTCGAGATGATCAAGGCCGATCTGACCAGGGCGGAGGACGTCGACAGGGTGATGAAGGGGGTGGATATCGTCATCCAGGCCGCGGCCACCACCTCCGGGGCGAAGGACATCGTCAGCAAGCCGTATATCCATGTAACCGATAACGCGGTCATGAACTCCCTGATCGCAAGGGCCGCCTTCGATCATTCGATAGGGCAAGTTATCGTATTCAGTTGCTCCGTCATGTACCGGTCCAGCGATCTTCCATTAAAGGAGTCGGACTTTAATCCGAATGACGAGATGCATAAGAACTACTTCGGAGCCGGCTGGATGAAGGTCTTTGTCGAAAAGATGGGTGAGTTCTATGCAAGGCTGGGCCGGAACAGGTACACGCTGTTAAGGCATTCGAACATATACGGTCCCTACGACAAATATGATCTGGAAAGGTCACATGTCTTCGGA
>WGFD01000209.1 GCA_015492395.1 Deltaproteobacteria bacterium
CTTCTTTCTCACATCGGGTTTTGCCTTCTTTACCGCCTTCCCGGCGGCCCCTTTAGCCTCCTTCTTCTCGGGTTTGACAACGGTTTCGGCCTTCTTCGTGCTTGTCTCATTTTCCGTTGTGATGGCATTCGCCTCTTCTTCAGGTATGGAAGGTTTGCTCTGCGCCTTCGCTTCACGCGGCTGCGGTACCTGACCGCGTCGTCTTCTTCTTATAACGGTAGGTCTTACCCTCTTTTCATCTATCTTCTCTGTGGTTACCGTTTCTTCTTTATCTTTCTTTTCCGACATTCCTCTTCCTTTAGGCCCTGTCTACAACACCGGCCACAGCTCTCCAAAGCCTCACTTCCTATTGGTTTATATGCTTATTTAATAAAGCACCTTCTTTAATGGCCAGCTTAAGATCATCCATAGTCGGCAAGACCACATCCCCCTTAAAGGCCCTTGCAAAACACCTCTTATCCCCCTTGTACGAGGCGATGAGGCACTCATCTGAAGGGCATATGTAGCCCCCCCTGCCACCGCCCCTACCGTCTTTGTCCACAGTCAACATGCCTCCAAGATCTACAGTGATCCTAACGAGACCGGACTTATCCCTAACCTTCCTGCAACCTATACACGTCCTATCCGGCATAGAGTGCTACAGGGACTACCCGGCAGCATCCTCCCTTTTCTTTGCCAGCTCCAGGAGTTTTGTGGCCTTTTTCTCGCCAATCCCCTCTAACCGGCAAAGATCCTTTACTGACGCATTCGCCAAATCTTCAATTGTAGTGAATCCGGCGGCCTTCAGTACCCCAGCCATCTTGCTGCCGACACCGTGGAGAGACTCTACACCAGACCCATCGCCGGACTCTATGGCCAGAGCAGCCTTCATCTCCTTCCTCAATGCCTCATCCGGGGAAATCTCCCTGCCCTTGGCTTCGCTTTCAGGATGTATATCGATCTTCCAGCCCAGGATCTTCGCAGCCAGCCTTACGTTTTGCCCCCTCTTGCCTATGGCCAAGGACAACTGGTCATCAGGCACGATAACCTCCATAGAGTGTTCATCTGGATCCACGATAACCTTCGATATCTCTGCAGGCGACAAGGCATTCTTAGCGAAGACCGCCGGTTCTTCCGACCATGGCACGATGTCTATCTTTTCGCCACGGAGCTCCTGCACTACCACCTGGACCCTGGAACCCTTCATGCCAACACAGGCTCCCACAGGATCAACAGCAGGGTCGCGCGAAAAGACCGCTATCTTGGCCCTCTCACCGGGCTCCCTGACCGCAGCCTTTATCTCCACTATGCCCTCGTAAATCTCCGGCACCTCGGCGTCGAAGAGCTTCACAATCATATCGGCATGCGATCTGCTCAGGATGATCTGCGGCCCCTTTGCCTCCTTCATGACATCCAGGATAATGGCCCTGAGACGGTCTCCCTGGCGATAGCTCTCCCTTTTTACCTGCTCCCTCTTCGGAAGAACGGCCTCAGTCCTGCCCAGGTCTATGATGATATCGCCTTTTTCAAACCTCTTCACAATGCCTGTAACGATATCCCCCTTCTTTCCGCCATACTCACCATAGATCAGATCCCTCTCCGCATCCCTTATCTTCTGGATGATGATCTGTTTCGCCATCTGCGCATCTATCCTGCCGAACTCGGTCGAATCCAGCTTCAAACCAAGACTGTCCCCTATGATCGCTTCCGGATCGAATTTCCTGGCCTCTTCCAGGGAGATCTCAGTATCCTCATCGGTCACTTCATCAACTACCGTCTTAAACTCAAAGAGCTCTATCTCCCCAAGTTCTTCATTGAAGTGTCCCTCTATGACCTTACTGTCCCCAAATCTCCTCTCAGCCGCCTTGATCAACGCAGACTCAAGCGCCTCGACCAAGATAGACTTGTCAATCCCCTTATCCTTCCCCATCTGCTCTATAAGATTAGCTAAATTCAATGCCATGTGCCGTCCTCCGCCGGTGATGGATATTCAAAAAACCTACAGGCTGACATCGAGCCTCGCCCTCTTGATGTTCGATATCTTTATCTCCCAGCCATGCCCATCACTATCTGTCAACAATACCCTCCCATCCTTCAGGCCTCCCAGGCGGGCGTGAAAGTTCCTCCTACCAGATACGGGATCTTTGGTCTGAACCTTTACCATCTTGCCCGCGAAGTTCTTAAAGTCCTTCTCCCTTGTGAGTGGCCGATCTATCCCCGGTGATGAGACTTCAAGATCATATGAAGCGGGTATAATATCCTTCACATCAAGGATAGTTCCAAGTTCACGACTGACGTTACTGCAGTCATCCAACGTTATGCCACCGGGCTTGTCGATATACAATCTCAGAGTATTCCTGCCATGCTCCGGCCTATACTCGACATCGACCAGCTCCATACCGCTCTCCTCCAACAGGGGGCCTACCAAGTTTATGACCTCCTCCCTTATACCCAACATCCGATAACCTGTTCAAGCGACGACATGCAACAAAGCTACGTTACTAAATAAAAAAGCGGGCTTTTGCCCACTAACAGTAGAATCTATCACAACCAACAGTCCATTTCAAGTAAAAAAGTCATAACGGAAGCAACCCTCACGGCATATAGCCGACGGACCTCATGTACTGTAATTATATTCCCGACTTTATACTCAGATTGCTTCGTTGTCAAGATCTCATGGTATCAAGATTCAAGCCATATGAAATGCGCTCTCTATGAACCTTCAAGGAATACGGAGTTGATTAAGGAAGGTCTGATTTATTCAGACCTTCCGCGCGGCACAGGGATATGCCGCCATTTTCAATGGCTGCAAGTCATTGAAA
>WGFD01000210.1 GCA_015492395.1 Deltaproteobacteria bacterium
GTAGTATCGTGACGGGACCGTCGTTTATCAATTCGACTTCCATGTATGTCTGAAATTCGCCGCTCTCCACGCTTCCGTGCCGCTCTTTCATCAGCCGTACGAGCCTGTTGTAGAGCACCTTCGCTTCTTCCGGTCTCTCGGCGTTGTCGAAGGAAGGCCGTTTCCCTTTCCTGATATCGCCCAGGAGTGTAAACTGTGAGACCAGGAGCAGCCTTCCGCCGGCCTCCCGCGCGTCGAGATTCATCTTGCCGGCTTTGTCTTCGAATACCCTCATGTTGAGCAGCTTCGCTGCGATATAGTCGATATCCCCGTCACCGTCTCCCTTCTCCACACCCACCAGGGCGAGGAGTCCCCTGTCTATGGCGGCCCTGATCTCTCCGTCTATCCTGACTGTAGCCTTCTTTACCCTCTGTACTACCGCCCTCATGGTTGCAGGACCCTGACCTCGACCCTTTCACCTGCGGCCGCCTTCAGCAACTCCGACGCGCTTCCCATATTGCAGGCGATCTCGAGGCGGTTCGTGCTCCCTATAAGGGCGATGGGCCTTCCCTTTGTACCCGTACCGTAGGTCTTAGACAGGCCATGTATTCGCGCCTCCTTTATTGTGACCTCTATAGTTCCCTCGACGGGAAGCCTGGGGATGTCACCTGCATCTATATTCGTTATGAGGTTGCCGAATGAGTCAACGAGAATCACTTCTCCTTCGATGGTTCCTTCCTTCAGGGCAGGCTCCGGTATGTCCAGCAGTAGGGGGTCATCTATACGTTCTCCGAAGGATCCGGGTTCTTCACCCAGGCTCAGGTGGGCCGCCACCGGGGCGAAGACGTCCCTTCCGTGGAATGTGGAGCTCACCCCTCTGTGGAAGTACTTCTTGTTGGTTATGTGTATGGTTCCGATGATCTCTTCCTTTGTCAGTATGGGGGTGAAGAGGCCGTTGTCGGGACCTATGAAGAGGTATCTCTCCGTTTCGATCAGTATTGGCCTCCTCGCTCCGCCGACGCCTGGGTCTATTACTCCTATGTGTATGGTGGACTTTGGAAAGTATGAGTAGGCCTGCTCCAATATCATGGCGCCTTCCAGTATGTTCTGGGGCGACACCAGATGGGATATGTCCACAACCTCCGCCCCGGGGTTTATGGTGAGTATCGCCCCCTTCATGGCGCCCACGTACGGGTCCTTGATGCCGAAGTCCGTGGTTATGGTGATTATTCTCTCCATTGGATTGTCGCCACCGCCGTGTATTTTAGGACCTTATACCATTCGTTAAAGGGCGTTGTCAAAGGCACCTGCCTCTTATCTGTAACGGCCCGGTCGACTTCCCTCAGTGAATCTATAATGAAGATATATCAAGCGGACGCCGACGGGATTTCCGGCCTGGAAAGGATGGGTTTTGCCGTTGACTCGACGGACGGTCTTTCTTTATACCGGATCTATGTGTATAAAGGACTTTTCTATGGCCCTTATCCCTTCCACGCTGTGCTCCACCTCCTTCCCGATGGCATGGGAATCAAATGTGGACAGGTTCTTGTCTACCTCTATATGTATCTCCACGTGTATGAAGGGTCCTACATGGTGGGCCCTGACGGTATTTATGGTCTTTACCCCGGTTACACCTCTGGCGGCGCTCTTGATCTCCTCCAAGAGGGCCGGCCCCGGTGCCTTGCCGATGAGGTAATCGATATTCTCCATACCTATCCTGTAGCCGGTATAGATGACCCATAGACTGATTGGGAGACTGGCAACCGGATCTAGGAAGGGATACCCGAACCATACTCCCAGGATACCCGCCAATGCCGCCAGGGCGACCATGATATCGCAGAGGGAGTCCACGTAGCTTGCCGTTATGGCCGGACTGTTCGCCTCTTTGCCTGCCTTTCTGAAGTGCCAGGCCATGACGGCCTTCATTACTATTGTAATTACCGGGACAAGAAGAGTGAATGTCCCCACGGTCACGGTGGTTCCGTTGAAGAGTCTATCGATGGAGGCCTTCATTATCTCGAATCCCAAGATCCCGGCGAGTATGGCGACGAGGAGCCCTGCGACAGGCTCGGCCCTGCTGTGGCCGAAGGGATGACCCTCGTCGGCTTCTCTGTCCGATATCCTTACGCATATCAGTACGGCCACGGATGAGACCATGTCCGTGAGGGAGTTGAATGCCTCGGAGGCGAGCGCCATGCTGCCGGATAATATGCTCGCCCACAGCTTTATTATGAATAGGAACGTGTTGCCTAGTATATTGAGGAGGCCGGCCCTGAAGGCTGTGGGGTTCATCGCTGTTTGGATGGGTCATGGCCCGTGCCGGCCGCTGAGGCCGCTCCGGGAGTTTATTATGTAAAGTCGGCGGTTATTTGATGAATCTTATCAAGCATTATAGGGCAGGCGCCGATATAAGGTCAAACACTTATATGAAAATACTCGGCCACGGATAAACACGTATAAACACCGATAGAACAAAAACTTAGACTTAGCTCATTGGATAATCCGCGTAGTTCGGCGGCTGATTGTTTTTAGAATGAACCGATATTCTCAGGTGAAAATACGTGGTGAACGCGTTTCCCGGCTCGATGGTGGGTTGCAATGCGGTTGATCGGGAAGGGTATCCGGATCCGGGAATATAGGAGATGAAAAGGGAGGTATAGATGAAGAAAGAACGGATTACATCCGGTCTGGTCCTGCGCCGGAGTGTTGACCGGATGGTGGACAAGGCCATTGAGGTCAACCATCTGGAGCCGGGTGTGGCTTTGGCCATCAAGGGTTGCAATTCCGTCCTGAAGGTCAGGTTTCCGGTGGAGATACAGGGGAAGGTCGAGGTGTTCACGGGGTGGCGGGCCGTCCATAGCACTCATCGCCTGCCGGCCAAGGGGGGTATACGTTACGCGCCCGCGGTCGACCAGGACGAGATCGAGGGCCTCGCGGCGCTTATGACCTACAAATGTGCCATAGTTGATGTGCCGTTCGGGGGGTCGAAGGGGGGACTATGCATAGACCCGCGCGCCTATGGCCGCGAAGAGATGCAGAGAGTTACACGCCGCTTCGCGAGGGAGTTGGCGACCAAGGGTTTTTTGAGTCCGGCGACCAATGTGCCCGCCCCGGATATGGGCACCGGTCAGCGTGAGATGGCGTGGATCATGGATACCTATAAGCACCTCTATCCCGAAGATATCAATGGAGTCGCATGTGTAACCGGCAAACCGGTAAAGTTCGGTGGCGTCCGCGGACGCGTGGAGGCTACCGGCCGCGGTATACAGTATGTCTTGCGGGAGTTCTTCAGGCACGGGGAGGATGTAAAGGCGGCCGGGATGGAAGGTGGCCTCGACGGTAAACGCGTTATAGTCCAGGGACTGGGAAACGTTGGCTACCACCTTGCAAAGTTCCTGTCCGAAGAGGACGGGGTGAGGATCATCGCCATTGTAGAGCGTGATGGCGCCATAATAGACGATGGAGGACTCTCCGTTGAGGATGTCAATGGATATATGGTCGAGCATGGAGGGGTTAAGGGTTTCCCCGGTGGCCGGTATGTGGAAGAAGGGACCAAGGTCTTGGAAGAGGAGTGCGATATACTGATACCTGCGGCCCTTGAGGGGGTGATAGATGAGGGTAACGCCCATAGGATCAAGGCCAAGATGGTTGCGGAGGCGGCTAACGGGCCGGTTACCTATAAGGCGGACCGTATACTGAACGAGCGTGGTATCACCATATTGCCTGACGCCTATGTCAACGCCGGCGGTGTTGTTGTCTCATACTTCGAATGGGTCAGGAACCTCAACCATATACGCTTCGGACGCATGGAACGGAGGTACGAGGAGTTGAAGGGGCGGAAGATCGCGCGCGTCATGGAAGAGGTGACCGGTCAAGTGATGCCTGAAGAGGTCTTCTCCGAGCTGGCCAGGGGTGCCGATGAGCTTGACCTGGTCAGGTCCGGCCTTGACGATACGATGCGCATAGCCTATCAGCATATCAGGGAAGTAAAGAAGACTAACGCGGAAGTGAAGGACTTCAGGACGGCGGCCTATGTGATCGCGATAGAGAAGATAGCCCGTTCATACATAGATATAGGCGTGTATTGAGAAGGGATAGACGGCGTGAGCCGCCTATCCCTTCAGCTTTTCCTCTATCCGGGTGCATATCCCCCGGAGCATCCTGACCTCCTTCTCCATGAGCCCGGTCCTGCCGAAGAGGCGTCTGAGGTTCCGTATCATGGCCCTTAAGAGAAACTCCTTTTTCTCTTCTCCGTAGTCGAGTGCGCGCAGTGTCCTCTCTATATGTTCGTAGAGCCTCTTAACCGCCGGTTTATCCGCCAATTCAAATGAGGGCGGCGGCGGATTGATGTTGGTGAATATATGGTGGCAAACGGTAAAGACGGCGTGGGAGAGGTTTATAGATGTATAGTCCTGGTGCGTCGGTATCTCTATCAGGAGGTCGCATATCCCGGTCTCCTCGTTCTTAAGCCCCTTATCCTCCCTGCCGAAGAGTATGGAGACTCCGTTTTTCTGCGCCATTCCTGTGATAATAGGGACCGCCTCCTGCAGTGACAGGAGCGGGAACCTCTCCTTGCCGGCCCTTCTGGTTGTCCCGACTATGTAGTGGGCGGTGTCCAGGGCCTGGTCCAGGTTGTCACAGACCGCCGCCTCAAGGAGGACGTCGGCGGCATTGCAGGCCATCGAGTAGGCTTCATTGTTCTTGTAAGC
>WGFD01000211.1 GCA_015492395.1 Deltaproteobacteria bacterium
CCTGAACAGCTTCCCAAAGGCCCTCTCCATACATATGTAGTGCACCTTCTTTTCATTGAAACACTCGTACTTCATACCCTTGATGATAAGGGTATTTTCCTTTATGGCGACCTCTATATCTTCCTTCCTGACACCAGGCACCTCGATCTCGACAACCATCTCGCTCTGCGTGGAGTATATATCCAAAGAAGGAACATGGTTTACCCTGCCGGAACCGAGCTGCGAAAGCGATTCCTCCATCTCTTCCAGTATAAACTGGAAGCCACTAAGATCCTCTGGAGGGTTATTGATATATTTTTTGGATATCTTGGCCATTCAAACCTATACAGTATCCAAGAGATTCCTCAGAAACCCTTTAAATCCCTCTCTTATATCGTCCCTCTTCAGCGCCAATGAGACATTCGCCATCAGAAACCCAAGTTTGTCCCCCGCATCATACCTGTCACCCTCAAACTCACAGGCGTATACCTCTTCGTTTGCCGACAGTTCTTTGATAGCGTCCGTCAACTGTACCTCCCCGCCTGCACCGGGCCGTGTCGTTTCCAGGCATTCGAATACACCCGGAGTCAATATGTATCTCCCTATGATGGCCAGATTTGAAGGAGGGTTGCTCCTGGGCTTTTCCACCATATCAAGGACCTTATACACACCATCATCAACCTCCTCCGCATCGATGATACCATAGGCGTGTGTCTGGTCTTCGGGCACCTTCTGTATAGCAAGCACAGACCCATCATAGCGGTTGTACGTATCCATCATCTGTCCTATGGCAGGCACCTCGGAATCTATTATATCGTCGCTCAACAGCACTGCGAACGGCTCGTCACCTATCAGATTCTTGGTGCACAGGATGGCATCCCCAAGCCCTTTGGGCTCTTTTTGCCTCGTATAAGTCACATGAATCAGATTCGAAATATCCCTTATCATCTTCAAAACATCTTCCTTGCCCTTCTGTTTAAGGAAGTACTCCAGTTCGAACGAGGTATCGAAGTGATCTTCAATGGCTGTCTTTCCCATCCCTGTAACTATTATAATTTCCCCTATGCCGGCCTCTTTTGCCTCTTCGATTGCATACTGGATCAGAGGCTTATCGACTATCGGCAGCATCTCCTTTGGTGTCGCTTTCGTGGCCGGAAGAAACCTGGTACCAAAGCCTGCCGCTGGGAAGATCGCCTTCCTGATATCTCCTGAGAAACTGCTTACATGATCGGCCATAATGAAATATACTTTAGATAGTTTTCAAGGAATCAACAGATGTTATACTTTAGTAGACTATACATTAACGGATATACGATGTCAATAAGAGAGGGGGACAGGGAAAGTGCCGTCTCACTTCCGTGTATAGCGGGTCGAGCGGGTTTCGAGTCGTAAAGATCTATCCGAATTTCTTGATCATCAACAGCCCGAGGATGGCCAGTATGGGGCCATTCGCGAAATAAACGAGATATATGAGCGGGTACCTGCTCCCAAGAACGCCCTTAAGCCTATTCCTATCAACAAGTTTAGGCACCCAGAAGAGCACGGTAATAGCGGAACCGGTTACCACCAGGATGATGCCCAGCACAAACAGGAAGAGGTTACCCAAAACCCTTCACCTCCATAAAAACTAGTATGCCTGCCACTACCTGCAGACGGTGGTGGGATCCATGGGATCTTCAATACGATGAACCCGCAAGAAGGCCGGATCAGACCCCACAGCAAGCCGCGGGAACATATCCGCCGCGTACCTCTAATTGCCGATAAATAATACTACGAAAATAACCATCATTGCAAATAACGTTGTAATACGTACGAGCTTGACCATCCTCCTGGCGGCCGGACCATCCGGAGAAGAGAGGCCACTGCCGATCACCCGCTTTTCGACACACCTGCCGGAGTAGTAACTGGCCCCCCCGAGTTGTACACCCAATGCACCTGAAGCCGCCGCCTCAGGGTAGCCCGCATTCGGACTCGGATGATTCCTGCCATCCCTTAACGCAACCGCTACGGCCCTCCTCCAGTTGAGATGAAAAAAGAGGGCTCCAAGTACCGTAAAGAAGACTGTAAGCCTGGATGGAATGAAGTTAGCCACATCGTCGGCCCTTGCCGAAAACCATCCAAAGTGTCTGTACCTTTCGCTCCTGTACCCGACCATGGAATCAAGCGTGTTCACGGCCTTATAAAGGAGGGCGAGTGGAGGCCCACCAAGCGCCAGGTAGAAGAGGGGTGCGATTATGCCGTCCGATGTATTCTCAGCGGCCGTCTCTATGGCCGCCCTGTACACCTCCTCTTCAGAGAGGCTGCCGGTATCGCGCCCAACGATAAGGGAGAGTCTCCTCCTCGCCCCACGCAAGTCCCCATTCTCCAGTGCGTCTATTACCGAGTCCACCGCCGCCTGCAGAGACCTGGCGGCGATAGTGGTATAGGCAAGGTAGGTCGCCACGATAAAGTACGGAAGCCCGGAGGTCAGGCCCAATACAGTACGGCTGAGGACAAAGACCGTAGCGCATACTGTGATCCAGAGGACCACACCACCTATCCTCTCCCCCAAAGGTCCCGTGGCAACCCTCCTTATCCCGGACTCCAAAAAGGATATATAGCCGCCCATCCACCTTACAGGGTGCGGAAGCCACCATGGATCTCCGAGCATGCGGTCCAGCATGTAGGCAGCCGCTATGATCAAAGGCATCTCGTAGCCACTGCTCATTCCAGGGAAAGACATACGATCCCCTTCCACCGATATTGATGAATCCGTAATGAGTCCGCTCCGCTCACTCTAAAGGCTGCGGATCAGGCCGTAGCAAGCGGGGTAGAGACAGACGGTCTGACTGAAGGCGGCTCCACGACGGAAAAGACCTCGTCCGCGAGGAGGAGTCCCTCAGGGGTAAGACTCAAAAACCCTCTTTCCTCACGGATCAAACGTGACAGGTGAGATCCGGACCTGGGGAGGCAGTCCAATGGTGAAACACCGAATCTATCGATGAAGGAAACTATCTCGATCCCCTCCGCCTTCCTCAAGCCGAGAAAGATGGCCTCAAGGATGGCATTCTCCCGTGACAGCCTCTCCATCCCGATGGCACATTCTCCACCGTGCATGACTCCATCCATATACGCCTCGGGGTTCTTATTATTCCACCATCTTATCCCCCAGCCCGGGGAAGAGAGATAGGAGTGCGCACCGGCGCCTAGCCCCAGATAGTCTCTGCCGTACCAGTAACCCCGATTATGTCCCGACCCGAAGCCGGGAAGTGCTAAGTTGGATAGCTCGTAGTGTTCATACCCCGCTTCCCTGAGCCATGACGTTGAAGTAGCGAACATATCTATAACTACATCCTCGGAGGGGAGGGAATGCCTTATGGTGTCTAAATCATCGTGAAAGGGCGTCCCCTCCTCGATGGTAAGGGAGTAAAGAGAGATATGTTCCGGCCTAAGTTCTATCAGCCTCTTAACATCACTCCGCCAACTTTCAAGAGTCTGGCCCGGTGCGCCGAATATAAGATCAACGCCTATATTGTCAAAACCGGCATCCCTGGCTGCGGAGAAGGCCCACGCACAATCCTTACCGCCATGCGCCCTTCCCAGCGCCTTCAAGACACGGTCGTCGAATGACTGGACCCCCAGACTGAGCCTGTTGATGCCGGAAGACCTGAATCCTTCCAGTTCAGCCGCACCTATAGTGCCCGGGTTGGCCTCCAGTGTAACCTCCACATCTCTTGAATGGGCCACAATGGATCCGATAGATCCGACAAGCCTGCCGATCTCATATACGGAGAAGAGCGAAGGCGTACCACCGCCAATGTACAGTGTTTCAAGCTGCTTCTCCCTCAATGAGGGATGGGCCTCAAATCCGGCGTCAAGCTCCTTCAGAACGGCATCGACATAAAGACCTTCCGGCACAGTGGAGACCGTAACCGACGCGAAGTCGCAATAAGGGCACTTTTTGAGACAATATGGTATATGCACATAGATCCCAAGCCCCTTCTTCATGGATATATCCCTGCTATCTGTTTTCATAGTTACGGCACAGTAATGTCAAGCGAAGTTCCCTGCAGCAGTCCGCAGGGAATGCCTGCCTGTCAATCCTGGTGGACAGGCGCCCGCGATGCATCTTCACAACTCAGAGAACCATGACGGCCCAGTAAAGAGTCCATCAACCTTGCATGCAACCGTGCTTCCTCCAATCAGTATATCTTCGTCATCCTCAGTTCCTGGTTGGGTCCGCCGTTAAGGAGCTTCACAACCTTAATCCCGTCATCGAAGTACTCGATCACATTGAGGCAACCATAGTCCTGCTCTATACGGAAGAAGTTCTCCAGAGGCAATCCCATGGCATCACATAGTATGACTCTATTCACCCCGCCATGGGCCACGATACAGATATTCCCGCCGCCGTCCTCCTTTAAAATGCCATCCAGGGCAGGCATCACCCGCCCACTGAGATCGTGCAGGTTCTCACCGTCCTTCACCCGTACAGTAGCGAGGTCCTGGAAGCGGAAATCGGCCTCCTCAGGATACATAGCCGCCCCCTCCTCCCTCGTCAAACCCTCCCACCTGCCCAGATAGAGTTCTCTGAAGGCGGAACGGCTCCTTACCTCAACGTGCAATTTTCCTGAGATGATATCGGCACCCTTTCTTGCCCTTATCAGGTCGCTGGAATAGACGGAAGCAATCTTCACACCGGAGAGGAACTCGGATAGGTTGATCATCTGTTGGATTCCGAGGTCGGTTATGTCTACATCGAAGTGTCCGTTATAACGGAGCTCGTGGTGATTCACCACCTGCCCGTGGCGAATAAGGTACAGCCTCGTTACATTCATTGCTTGATCCCTCCAAAAAAGGCGATTGCCAGGATAAGAAAGAGCACCTCCGTGGCTTCGCTCTGGAAGCCCAACACATCCCCGGTAACGCCACCAAGGCGGCTCCTGAAAAATATCGTCCCCAGATAAGTGGTAAATAGGAGGATAGATATAATAACAGCCGCCTTGAACCCGATGAATACAAAGGATATCAGCAGGGTGATGACGGTCGCAATCAGCAGATGAAGCCCGCCGGCGTTGTCCGTGAAGGCCTTTCCCAACCCCCCGCTCTCCCTGGCGTAATCGCCCCAGTATGCCATGGGAACCATGGACCAGCGTCCCGCCACAGGCAACAGGAAGATCACCTCATACTTTACAGAACCTGCAAGGTTATTCAGCGCGGCATATTTAAGCAGCAGGTCGGTCGCAACCGCGACTACGCCGATCACCCCTATCCGGGGGTCTTTCATTATCTCTAAACGTTCCTCATTCGTAGCGCCGCCGGCCAGACCATCGACCGTATCGGCAAGGCCGTCCAGGTGGAAACCGCCGTTGGTCAATATTCCCGCGGAGACCACCAGTATACTCACGAGCTCCCATGGCAGCACCCGTGAAAGAACGAATGCAGTCAAGACGAGTATAAGTCCCTGGCATACACCAACGAGTGGGAAGTACACGCTGGAGCGGCCTATCTCTTCTGTCTCTTTGCTCCCGCTGCGTAAGGTTATGGGTATGATTGTCAGGAACTGAAAGGCAAGAAGGAACTCTCTCATGCCTCTCTTCTCTCGACTACCTCCTCGTCACCACCCCCGGACACACCCGCATCACCAAAGGTGGCCATCCCGTTGTAGATCTTCACACCCGCCTCTATCAGGGATATCGCCAATGCCGCGCCGGTCCCTTCCCCCAGCCTCATATTGAGATTGAGTATGGGCTTTAGATCCATCTTCTCGAGCATTATCCAATGTCCACGTTCAACCGAGGTATGCGCGGCAAATATGTAATCGCGCACCCCGGGATTAAGCGCATAGGCTATCAATGCGCCGGCGGTGGAAATGAAGCCGTCCACCACAACCGGGATGCGGCCGGCGGCAGCACCGAGAATGAGACCGGCAACTCCCCCTATCTCCGTGCCCCCCACGCCGGCCAAGACACCGAGAGGGTCGCGGGGGTCGGGGTCGTTGATCTCTATGGCTTCCTCGATCACCTTGATCTTGTGCTCGAATGTAGCATCATCTATCCCTGTCCCCCTACCGGTCACATCGCAAACAGGCCTCCCGGAGAATACAGCAGCTATGGCG
>WGFD01000212.1 GCA_015492395.1 Deltaproteobacteria bacterium
ACCGCGTCCCTCGGCATCCTTATGTTTACGGCGCTGGGCTTCTTCCTGCTGCTCAAGACCGTGGCCCCTCACCGCACTGTCAGTGTGGACATCGACTGGTTCTACAGGAAGGGGAGTGAGGTCTTTATGTGGTTCGCTAGGGCGCCCTTCGCGACTGCCGATAGCATATGGGCCGAGGTTTACAATGTGGGGATCCTCAAACCAAAGGATAAACTGGCCCGTCTGTGCTGGCGTTTCGATGTGCGAGTGATTGACACCATCGTAAACAGGGCGGCGTGGCTTACGAGGATAGCCGCATGGCTGTCGCATAAGTTCGATATCTACATCGTCGACGGTATTGTCAATTCGATGGTGACGATCGTTCAATTCAACACAGGTCTCTGGCAGAGACTCCAGACGGGATACCTACAGCACTATGTACTGATCATTATCTTCGGCCTGCTCCTGGTTATTGGAGGGGTATTCCTGTTCTGATGGGTGATTGTTGATGATAGAAGGGGTCTTTTACAATCATATGTTGTCTGTACTGATAGCCACGCCTCTCATCGGCGCGCTGGTCATCATCTTTCTAGTCAAGAAGGAGAAGAAGGAGACCGTACGCCTCGTGGCGCTGGGCTTCTCTCTTATCAACTTACTTTTATCTCTCTCGCTTCCCTTCAGTTTCGATACATCGACGCATAAGATGCAGTTCGTCGAGAGGTTCCCCTGGATTCCCGGCATAGGCTCCGATTACTTTGTCGGCGTGGACGGCATCAGCCTGCTGATGATACTGCTTACGACCTTCATCACTATCATTGCCATCCTCTGTTCCTGGTCCGCCGTGCAGGACCGTGTCAAGGGGTATATGGTCCATATACTTATACTGGAGGCTGGCATGATCGGAGTCTTCTCAGCCCTGGACCTCGTTCTCTTCTTCCTCTTCTGGGAGATCGGGCTGGTGCCCATGTACTTCCTTATCGGCGTGTGGGGTGGTCAGAGAAAGCTATATGCTACGATAAAGTTCTTCCTGTACACGCTCTTCGGAAGTGTATTCATGTTGGTCGGCATCCTTGCCCTGTACTTCGCCCACGGCAAGGCCACTGGAGTGTATACATTCGATCTGCTTGAGCTATACAAGATGACCTATGCCTACAACCTGCAGTGGTGGGTCTTCCTGGCCTTCTTCCTTGGCTTTGCCATCAAGGTGCCGGTATTTCCATTCCACACGTGGCTTCCTGATGCGCACGTCGAGGCGCCGACCGCCGGAAGTGTGATACTTGCAGGCATCCTCCTGAAGATGGGCACCTACGGATTTCTGAGATTCAATATTCCGTTGCTCCCGGAAGCCAGCGCGGCGTTTACGCCGTTCATTATCGTTCTCTCGGTGATAGGTATCGTCTATGGGGCGTTACTGGCCCTGGCGCAGAAGGACATGAAGAAGCTAGTGGCCTACTCCAGTGTGAGCCACCTTGGTTTCGTGATGGCGGGTATCTTCAGCATGAATCTGGATGGAATGAACGGCGGCGTCCTGCAGATGATCAACCACGGCATCTCGACAGGGGGGCTATTCCTCATGGTAGGCATAGTATACGAGAGGCGGCATACAAGGCTCATAGAAGATTTCGGCGGGCTGTTCGGGGTCATGCCAGTTTATGTAGTGCTCTCCACGTTCATTGTCTTTTCATCGTTCGGCATGCCTGGGACAAACGGTTTCATAGGGGAGATACTGATCCTGATAGGGCTTTTCAAAAAGAATATGATTGCCGCCGGCTTCGCTATTGCTGGAGTGATACTGGGAGCGGCATATATGCTCAACATGTACCAGAGGGTCATGCTTCAGAAGCCGGTAAAACCGGAGAATAAGGGGTTGAAGGACCTTAATACGCGGGAGGTCGCCACCCTCATTCCGGTAATACTGCTCATCTTATGGATAGGTATATACCCTAAGCCCTTCCTGAAGATCCTGTCGGCCAGTACCTCACACATAGTGGAGGTGGTGAACGGCAGGCATCTGCCGGAAGAGGCCAGTCAGATGCAGCGTGATGTCACATCCGGGCTGGGCGGACGGCTCCACACTCCCGCACGCACGGAAAAGGGAGAAGGTTGATGGCTGAGTTGAACAACATAGCCGGTTGGCCCATACTTTCGATCATTACATTCCTGCCGGCGCTTGGGGCCATGTTCATACTCGTATTCCTGAAGAAGGAGAGGGTGAGTTGTATAAGATGGGCCGCCCTCTTCTTCTCTGGGGTTACATTTCTTGTATCGCTCTATCTGCCATTCACCTTCGACGCCGCCACTTCCTCCTTCCAGTGGGTGGAGAAGGTGGGCTGGATAGAACGGTTTGGGATAAGCTATTTCCTCGGGGTGGACGGAATCAGCCTGCTGCTCGTACTTTTGACAACGCTCATTACGATCATATGTGTGCTGGCCTCATGGACCGACATAGGGGAGAAGGTCAAGGGGTACATGATACTTTTCCTCTTCCTCGAGACGGCCACCCTTGGGGTATTCATGTCGCTGGACCTATTCCTCTTCTACATCTTCTGGGAGGTGGTACTGATCCCCATGGTCTTTATCATAGGGATATGGGGTGGAAAGCGAAGAATCTATTCGGCAATAAAGTTCTTCCTCTTCACCTTTATGGGCAGTCTGTTCATGCTGGTCGGGGTGCTTGTCGTCTACTTCTACCACGGGAAGATGACGGGAGTCTATACCTTCGATGCGGTTACGCTCTTCAAAAGTCCGCTTCCGCCGGATGTGCAGTTCTGGGTCTTCCTGGCCTTCTTCGCTGGCTTTGCCGTGAAGGTGCCCATGTTTCCGCTCCATACATGGCTACCGGATGCCCATACCGAGGCTCCCACGGCGGGAAGCATCGTACTGGCCGCGGTTCTACTGAAGATGGGTACATACGGTTTTATGAGGTTCTGCCTGCCGCTTCTGCCCAACGCCACTATGCAGTTTGCGCCTGTCATGATCTTTTTATCATTCGTCGCAATCATCTATGGTGCCTGGGTAACACTGGCCCAGAGAGATATGAAGAAGTTGATAGCCTATTCCAGCGTAAGTCACATGGGCTTCGTCATGCTTGGTATGTTCGTATTGAATCTGGAGGGTTTGAAGGGGAGCCTTCTGCAGATGATCAACCACGGCATAAGCTCAGGTGGGATGTTTCTTATGGCTGGCCTTATATACGAGAGGACACATACGAAGGCGATAGGGGACTATACGGGGCTCTATAAGAACCTACCGGTCTACGGAACATTCGCGCTGATAATCTTCCTCTCATCTATGGGGCTGCCGGCGACAAATGGTTTTATCGGAGAGATCCTGGTCCTTATAGGGGCCTACAAGAGCCAATGGTACTACGCCATACCGGTAGTGCTGGGCATTCTCTTCGGGGCTGCTTATCTGTTATGGTTATTCCAGAGGGTCTTTTTAGGCGAGTTCAGGTATGGTGGCAAGGGGATATTGGAGGACCTTGGTTTCCGGGAGATAGTCACAACCGCACCGTTCGTGATCCTCATCTTCTGGATCGGTCTCTACCCCAGACCATTCTTAAATTCCATGGACTCCTCCCTGAAGAACCTTGTGGAGATGGTTGAGACTAACTCCAGGAAGGCGAAGGTGGCTCGTATCGAACGTATTGAACGGGCGGGCTATGAAGGCGCAGGGGAAGCCCTGACGCTGGCCGAAGCGCATGGACCTGTTATTTCATCTGAAGGGGAGGTGGGGAAGTGATGCCGCTCGCCGATCTGAATATAAATGTCTCCGCCCTGATCCCCCAGATAGGCGTGGCAGTTCTCGCGGTAGTGGTGATGGTCATTGATTTTTTTACCGGCAGGACCCGTAATAATAGCGCCATTGCGGTAGTGAGTATACTCGGCCTTATTGGGCTGCTTCCCATGGCATATATATATGGCGACCCAGATCCGGCCTTTGGCGGGATGTTGGCGGCCGACGCCTTCTCCTCCTTCTTTAACGTTGTTTTCATCCTGGCGGCCATATTTACCGTATTCATATCAATGGAATACCTCCAAAGGATGGGGATGCACAAGGGGGAGTATTACTATATAACGCTGTTCGCCACTCTAGGCATGATGGTGATGGCCGCCTCCAACGATCTTCTCAGCCTCTACGTGGGTTTGGAACTCATGGCCCTCTCTTTTTATGTCCTTGTTGCGATGAAAAGCCTCGGTTCCAGGCCAATCGAAGGGGCTGTGAAATACTTTGTTCAGGGAGCGCTCTCTTCGGGTATACTCCTGTACGGCATATCATTTACCTACGGAATCGCAGGGTCGACGAACCTCGTCGAGATAGCGGCAAATCTCAAGGGTGTCGAGGTGACTAGTCCGTTCCTGCTACTTGGGATTACGATGACCATAGCAGGCTTTGCCTTTAAGATAGCGGCCTTCCCTTTCCACGTTTGGGCCCCCGATACATATGAAGGGGCGCCGACGCCGGTTACCGCCTTCCTATCCGTAGGTTCCAAGGCGGCGGCCTTTGCCGTCTTCCTCAGGGTCTTCACGGTAGCATTCCCTGCCTTCCAGCCGGAGTGGTCGATGATACTCTGGGTGCTGGCGGTGGCTACCATGCTGTACGGCAGCGTAGCTGCCATATCGCAGAGGGATATAATAAGGATGTGGGCCTACAGG
>WGFD01000213.1 GCA_015492395.1 Deltaproteobacteria bacterium
GACATACATGGAAGTCGAATTGATAAACGACGGTCCCGTCACGATACTACTGGACAGCAGAAAGAGGTTCTGAAACGAGACTCCCCTGCCGTGGTCACGGCACCAAACGGTCAAGGATATCGAAGAATCTATATACCTCCTCCTCGGTATTGTAGAGATGAGGAGAAAGCCTGATACCACCCCCCCTCAACGCGCAAAAGACGCCGTCCTCCATAAGGCGGTTGAAGACACTATTGTCATCTACGCAAGACGAGAAGACGACAATCCCCGACTTCTCGCCCTCGCCCCTGGGGCTCAGCACACTGCAGCCCCTCTCCACTAGACCATCCACAAGCAGATCCGTCAGAGCGATGACCCTCTCTTCGACCTTCTCGATACCGACCTCAAGTAAAAGTTCCAGGGAGGAGCCAAGGGCGAAGGTGCCGAGCAGGTTGGGGCTGCCCTCCTCGAACTTCCGGGCATCTTTCCTGAGCCTGTCGAAGTGGTACGGCAGGTAGTCGGAAGGATCTTCAACGCTGTTCCAGCCGACGAACAGAGGGCGGAGTTCACCAGCGACCCTCCTAGAGACATAGAGGATCCCTATCCCTTCCGGGGCGAGCAACCACTTATGCCCGTCGGCGGCTAGGAAGTCTATCTTGTACTCCTCCACATCCATCCACAAAACACCAAGACCCTGGATGGCATCCACGCAGAAGTGGATCCCCCTTTCCCTGCAGAGGTCCCCGATGGCCGCCAGATCATTCCTGAATCCAGTGGCAAACTCCACCCAGCTTACGGATATCAACCTCGTCCTTCCATCGACGAGTGATTCGAAGTCCTCCACACGGTACCTCCCTCCCCTCTCCCTCACCATCCTCACTTCGACACCCTTATCCCAGAGGTTGAACCATGGATAGGCATTGGCCGGAAACTCCGTCTCAGGTATGATGATGTTGTCACCTGTACGCCACACAAGGCCCTGAGCGATGATCGAGATCCCGGTAGAGGTATTCTTTACGAAGGCGATCTCGGACTCGTCCCCGCCAACAAGCCTGGCGGCCAAGCCCCGGACCCTCTCCTGGTATACCATCCACTCCGGGTAGTCAAGACATCCCTTCGCGGCATACTCCCTGAGAAAGTCCTCCACCCTCTTAACTGACCTCAGGGGGAGCGGCGCAACCGCCGCATGGTTGAAGTATACGAGGTTCCCCGCAACCGGGAACTCCCTTCTCACGTTATCCATCTCCATCACCCGGCCTCCCTCCAGTTCCTCCCGACTCCCATATTCACCTCTATCGGCACGGCCAGATCCATGACACCCTCCATCTCTTCCTTCATCAGGATCTTAATGGTCTCCATCTCCTCTTCCGGAACCTCGAATATGAGTTCATCGTGTATCTGGAGGATCATCTCCGATGACAGGCCCTCCGCCCCGACCCTCTTGTCTATCTTTACCATCGCTGTCTTTATCATATCCGCCGCACTCCCCTGAACGAGCGTATTGACCGCCAGCCTCTCGCCAAGCCTGCGAACACCCTCGATATCGCTATTCAGCTCCGGTATATACCTTCTCCTGCCGAAGAGGGTGGTCGTGTAACCGTGCGTCCTGGCCTCCTCTATCGTGCGTTCAACAAACGCCTTCACGCCTTCATACCTCGCGAAGTAGTTCTCTATGTACTCCCTGGCCTTGTTCTTGGATATACCAAGATCGCGGGCCAGTCCGTATGGACCCATCCCGTAGATTATTCCGAAGTTTATGGCCTTTGCCTGTCTCCTCATCTCGCTGGTCACGAGTCCGGGTATGATCCCGAAGATCTCGCTGGCCGTCCTGGCATGTATGTCCTCGCCATTCCGGAAGGCGTCTATGAGTATCCCGTCACCGGAGAGGTGCGCCACAAGCCTGAGCTCTATCTGGGAGTAGTCGGCCGAAAGGAAGAGGCATCCTTCCTCGGCGACGAAGGCCTCCCGTATCCTCTTGCCGACCTCGGTCCTTATGGGGATATTCTGCAGGTTGGGACTGGAGCTCGAGAGCCTGCCCGTAGCGGTAACGGTCTGGTTGAAGGATGTATGGACCCTTCCCGTCACAGGGTCCATAAGATCCAGGAGGGCATCCACGTATGTGGACTTGAGCTTCGCCAGGTGCCTGTAGCTGAGAATCTCAGCCGGCAACTCATGGCTCCTGGAAAGCGATACGAGTGTCTCCTCATCCGTGGAGTAGCCTTTCTTGGTCCTCTTTCCCGGCTTCAGTCCGAGCCTGTCATAGAGGATCTCGGAGAGCTGCTTCGGCGAGTTTATGTTGAACTCCGTCCCGGCCAGCAGATATATCCTGGAGGCAAGGCCGTCGAGCTGAGCCTCAAGCTCCCCTGAGAGGTCATGAAGGAAGCCGCTGTCCACCTTTACCCCCTTTATCTCCATCCCGGCCAATACACGTATCAGGGGGATCTCGACCTCCCTGAAAAGCCTAGCGAGACCGGCCTCCTCAAGGGAGGAAAAGAGCAGCCCCGAGACCCTGAGAACCCCCTCGGCCTCCCTGCAGAGCGCCTCCATGGCGGGGATCTCTCCATCCCCGATATCGGAGTTCAGGATCTCCCTCACGATGGTCCCTATGGAGTGATCGTTAAGGGAGGGGTTCAGGAGGTAGGACGCCACGCCCGTATCCATGACAACGCCCTTAAGATCTATTCCCAGGGCCTTGAAGTATATGTAGGCGGACTTGGCATCGTGCAGACCCTTCCTGACCACCTCATCCTCCAGGGAGACCCTGAGCCTCCCAAGGTACTCCCCGCCGCCGACATCCTCAGGCGCGATATAATACACGGAACCCCGCCCGGTCGAGACGGCCAACCCGCCGTCCCCGGTCCTGAGGGACAGCGCCATCTCACCACTCCCGGCAACCTCGCCGAGCAGCCTATCCAGCACCTCCGCGCCGGACACCATCACCACCTTAACTTCAAGGACCTCCGCGCCGCAGTCACCATCCTCCATAATCTCCTTGGACAGCTTCGTAAAGCCTAACTTCCTGAAGAGTTCTCTGAGGCGTCCATAGTCCGGGGCGGAGACAGAGAGGTCCTCCAGCCCGCACTCCAGCGGCACGTCGGTAACGATCCTCGCCAACTTCAGGGAGAGCCTCGCCTTCTCTTCGTTCGCCGCCAGCCTTTCCCTTACGGCCTTTCCGGAGACCCTGTCCAGATTCCTGTAGAGCTCGTCAACGCTCCCGAACTCCCTTATGAGCTTGGAGGCGGTCTTTTCACCTATCCCCGGGACACCCGGTATGTTATCGGAGCTGTCACCCGCCAGCGCCATGATATCGACTACCTTCTCCGGCTCGACACCAAACCTCTCAACGACACCATCCGCGGCGCACTCCCTCCCCTTCATGGTGTCGAGTATCACCGTGCCCTCATCGACCAACTGCATCATATCCTTGTCACCCGTAACCATCACCGTCTCGATACCGGACGACTTGAACCTCTTCACGAGCGTGCCTATTATATCATCCGCCTCATACCCCTCGAACTCGAGGGCTGGTATATTGTAGGCCCTCACAACCTCCCTGATATACGGCAACTGGGGGGCAAGCGTCTCAGGCATCTCCGGCCGGGTGGCCTTGTACTCCTCATAGGCCTCGTGCCTGAAAGTAGGCCCCTTGCTGTCAAAGACCACCGCCAGATAGTCGGGCTTATAGTCCTTCAGCACCTTCAGCAGCATCCGGGTGAAGCCGTATATCGCGTTCGTGGGAAGTCCCTCCGGGCTCGAAAGGTGCGGCAACGCATGGAATGCCCTGTAGATGTACGAACTCCCGTCTATGAGGAAGAGTTTCCGCTTCTTATCGTTCACAGTCGTTTGGTATTCCGCGAAAGTGTCCTGGACACAGGGCGTTATAAGCCACATGTCCAGACGTGTATATTTTAAGAATCAAAGGGGAGCATCCCGGACATAGAACACACGTTCGTGAAATCAGAACTTCCCCTACGAAGTGTGCAGTGTAACACAGCAAAAGGACCCGCTACAAGCAGTTAGGCAGAGATGCCGTCAAGCCTCCTTAACCCCTCATCAGTGGCAACCCTGACCGCCTCGTCAAACTCTTCTCCTGTAATCCGCCGGTCCATCGGCGGGTTGTCGTAGGCCTTGTAACAGGGACGGTACTGATCCATGATATTGACATAGGTATCGGGTGATATCTCTCCCGCGATGAAACTCATAACCTCTTTTGTGCCGGCCAGCCCTTCGGGCAGAACCAGATGCCTTAGAAGAAGGCCCCTCACCGCTATCCCTCGGCCGTCCATGACGAGATCGCCCACCTGGTGGTGCATCTCCTTTATGGCGGCCCTGGCGATCCCGACATAGTCGGGCGCGTTGGAGAGCCTCTTTGCCGCCTCGTCATCACCGTACTTAAAGTCGGGCATGTAGATATCGAAGATACCCTCAAGGAGTCTGATGGTCTCGACGGCCTCGTACCCGCCGCAGTTATACACGAGGGGTATCTCCAGCCCCATATCGACCGCCAGCGAGACGGCCTCCAGTATCTGGGGGACCTGGTGCGTCGGGGTCACGAAGTTGATATTATGGCAACCCCTCCTCTGTAAGGCCGCCATCATCTCTGCCAGCTCCCTTGTGGATACCTCCTCCCCATGGCCCAGGTGGCTGATATCGTAGTTCTGGCAGAAGAGGCACTTTAGGTTGCAGTAAGTGAGGAATATCGCGCCGCTGCCGTAGTGCCCCACCAGCGGCGCCTCCTCCCCGAAGTGCGGCATAAACGACGATACCACAGGTTGTCTCCCAACTCTGCAGACACCCTTCCCTCCGGCCATACGGTTGACACCGCACCTCCTTGGACAGAGGCGGCATTCCTCAAGGATAGAATAGGCGGTCTTTATCTTTCTAGCCAGTTCGCCTGACTCATGGGCCCTTATGTATGAAGGTCTTCTGTTGGTCATCTGATCTTTTGAAGTAAAAGTCGCCGGCGTTTTAACTGCCCAGTTTATTGCGTCAGGATTCGCGCGCCATGCTGTCTATCCCGCAACTCACGAAGAATCTCGGAAAGATCAGTCCATCCAGCGGGGCCTTGAGAGGCGGAAGAACCACCCTTTTCGGTGAGGAAATGCGTTAAATAGAGTCGAACCGCATCCTCAGCCTGACGCACCTGCCAGCCCTCGGTGTTGTTCACCAAACGCAAGGCGCTCAAAAACCTTTCAAGCGGCAAGTCCGCGTTCATATCCGTCTTTCCGTTCGCAAAATACAGATACTTACTCACCCGGAGAGCATAATAGGGCACATGCCGCTCTGGGGCCGGATTGCGGGAGATGAGGAAGTCCTGAAACTCGGGCAGTATGCTTTTATGCATCTTTTATAGTCCTCCCCGTCAAACTTCCCACATATTACGCACTTCGTATATCCAGGCGATATCCGGTTATTACGACCTGCCGCCGCCGGCTAATCCATTGGATTTAAACGGTATTCATCATTTGCATTATTTCGGCGGTATGCTAGTATATATTAAACTATCAGATAAAGCGAAGTTCGTATATTAATTGTTAGCTGCTCTCATGCAAAGACTAGACGACTATTTTTGTGAGCGAACTGGAGCAGCCTTTGCGCGGAGTTTGCCTAGGCTGCGTAGGAAACTCGGAGCTGTGGATATATCGAATCGTAAAGCTGGCTATGGCGTAGCTGGCAACACATTTCGCGCTTATCAGGGGTGGGATAACCGGCCCAGTGATATCTACAATGGCTGGGCGGAGAAGATTACCGAGTCCTTGGAGCCTAAGATTCTCGCGAAAACAATTTCCACGCGCGCCGGTTTCTTGAACTGGCATGCGGAACTGTCGACTTCATTGGAACGGCGCTGGCGTTACTACGAAGGTGCAATTCCGGATGTGGCACACCGTTTGAAGCTGGTGGATTTATTTATTAAATGGTTGAGTTCTCACGATTTCGGCGAACGTAAATTTATATCGGCACTTGAGCGGAATGCGAATTGCGCGCTTGATAGTCAAACTCTTAGGAAGATAAGTCAGGCCTACTCTAATGCATTGCCACTGGGAGGTCCTTCAATGGGCAATATAACAAACATGCGCGCATATCTTCTTTGCCAAGAGCTGATTCAAAGGTTTAGCTTTCGCTTCGGCGGCAGCCGTCTACTGTCCGATTATTTCGCTTGGAGGAGTGGTGGCAGCTAACAAACCCATCAAGCCGACGTTCTCTACGCTGCGCTTCGTTCCCGCGGCTTATGGGCAACGTTAGGTTTCAATATAGGATTCATGTATGGCAGGAAGACCAGCAATCCCAACAGAAGTGAGAAGAGAAGTTTTGGTTGAAGCTGGTCACCGCTGTGCAATCCCTACGTGTCGTAACTCTGCTAATGTCGATGTTCATCATATAATTCCATGGGAAGAATGCAAAGAACATAACCCTGATAATTTAATCGTTCTTTGTCCTAATTGTCATAGATTGGCACATGATGGAAATATAGATAGAAAGGCACTTATGAAATATAAAGAAATATGTCAAAAGCTAGCTAACCCGCCGGCAAGACATGAGGAAGAGGGTGTAAAAGCATTTATTAAATTTGATCCGAATACAGCCACCGGCATTTTAGATGCAAAAAATGTATCTTCTTTTACAGACAACGGAATATTAGACTTTTCTATTAATTTTGTAGAACCATTTGAAGATCAAACATATGTTGTAAATGCACTTGGTGATGGAACAGTAATATTTAGAGTGGTTAACAAAACAGAATCATCGATCCATATCCAATTTGAAGAGCCTTGCCCTAATAATGTGAGGTTAGAGTTTAAATATTAATGAAACCTAACAACCGCATTGAGAGAGACGCATTTTTCGCTCGCTGCGCTCACTACAAATGCGTCTCTCATGCTGGGCGTTAGCTTAAGAAAACCATGGAAGTATTACCTATACAAAATGATAAGCCTGACACCGTTTTTATTTTTGGTGCTGGCGCTTCCTATCCAGATGGTATTCCATTACAAGCAGGTATTATTCCTGCCATATTCAAAGAGAGAGACCCACAACTCAAAAAATCTAGCGCATCCAAAAGGATTAAGACTTTTTTAAAAGGAAACTTTCCATGTAAAGATATTTTCCCAACGATAGAAGAAGTATTTGGTTTTATTGATTATTTTATAATCAATAATAATAGTCTCTCTAAAGAATGGAGCGTACAAGCCTTACATGGTATCAAATCCGATTTGACAAAAATAATTCACTATCTAATAAGTAAAAAAACAAATAGAAGCAATAACTTCCGTATATTTTGGTCAGCCATAAATACACACAATAAAAATATAGGCATTATAACAACTAATTATGACACGCTTATAGATGATGCCTTCGATAAAATTTATTCTGAGTGCTTACTAGACTACTGCATAGACTTCACAAACTACAGGCATCCAGATGCGCGTATACCGTTTTGGTGGTGGATAGACCCAACAAAACCTACAGAAATGTTTAATGGCATAACCCCTACCAGGATTAAATTAGTAAAAATACATGGCAGTCTTAATTGGAAGTATTGTAATTGTTGTGGGCAAGTAGGGCTCACACCATGGGAACATAGCATAAATCTTAAAACCAATTCGTATGATTCTTTTATTGGTAAAGAGCTATCTGATTGCCCGTTTGATAACAACAAGCTGTCTTCACTTATTCAAGTTCCCACA
>WGFD01000214.1 GCA_015492395.1 Deltaproteobacteria bacterium
CCCCTGGGGTCTTGGTCTCGTGTCCTCGCCACGACGTTGGCCCTTACGGCTATGATGCCTGAAGTATCCGCCGGTGCGTCCAGGAAGTCCGGATCATCATAGGCCCCGCTTGCGTCCGCGTCGTCGATCACGCCGTCCAATGGGGTTATGTCTGTGGCGTAAGCGAACTGTATGTCCTCTATGTTTTCGGTGAGTAACCGCACCCCGTTTCCCCTGAGTTCGGTGAGGTCTTCGCTTCCCAGGCATGGGTTTGTTGCCGAACATCCGGTGGGTGTGGTCGTCACTGAGTATGTAACGGCCTGAATGATATATATCGAGGTGCCGTCGTCATAGTCCCTGTCGAGAGCGGTTGAGAGTGTCAGTTGTTTCCCCCCGCCGCAGGCCGTGCCTGCCGCTGCGGCAAGCTCACGGTAGGTAACGCCTCCTATACTTATGTGCCGCCTGTTGTTGAAGACATAGTTGGCGACACCGTTAAATTTGCTGTCATCATCGACACATAGATAACTCTTGCCGCTGGTATTCTCACCCGAGGCCGCCCCTGTAAGCGTGGCCGCTTCCGAACCTATCCCTACAATAGTGATGGTATCGGCGCCTGCCGCACTGTTGATAAAGGCTACCGGTGCGGTGAAAAATAGGTCGTCGGTTGTGTCTCCGCTATTGTCGAAACCGAGGCTGAAAGGAGGATCCGGAAGCCCGAATCCAGCGGCCCTTATATCCTTTGCGAGTCTGTCGATGCCTATCCTGGCGCTCTGTTGCGCCTCCGCTATATCCTCCTGGAGCATATAGGACCAGTTGCTGCTGGAGAATATGTAGTATCCGACCATCCCCACTATGGTGGCTATGACCATGGCGATCAGCAATTCTACCAGTGTAAACCCATCTTCCATCCGTTGCATGCGCTTATATCTTTTTGATATAGTCCTCATATCTTATGTGGTTTATGTCAGCAGTGTCTCTACTATGGTCGTAAAGCTCACACTCCTGCCGCTCCAGGTGACATTAACCACCACGGTGGCGGCATTGGTGATAGGAGTGTCAGCTGTCACGGTGACGGTGCCGGTTACGCTTGTTAAGCCGGATCCGGCGAGTCGCGCCTGCCATTGTACGCAGTCTCCAAGCACAGGGTCGGCGCCGCCGCAAACACCGCTTGTGTCGATGCCGTTGTAGTCCTCCGGTGTAGTGCCTCCGTTTATCCTGACCCGGTCCACCATCTCCTCCGCCAGTTGGGTGGCCATGGATACGTCTCTGGAAGAGCTGTTTCCGGTTATGGCGGTAGTCTGCATTCCGGCCACGGCCATAAGACCGATGGATACTATCGCTACAGCGACGAGCACCTCTATGAGTGTAAAACCTCTCTTATCATCTATTCTCATAATCGACCTCTTCCGGTTTTGGATCAGCAGATCCTTACATTTCCCGTTCCTGTATTTATGCAGATACTCTGCGATTCCGTGCCTCGTGAGACTGTAACCGTGCCGTTCATGGCGCCCTGGAAACTGGCCGTTCCGTCCGGGCTGAATATATCCCTCGTCGGCGCGGAAGTAATAGTGACCCACTTGTATTCACTCTCTATGTCCACTGTTTTGATTACTGTGTCGTCTGCGTCGTTCCATGTGCCGTTGGCCCCGGCATTTCTGACCGTGTATGTATTTCCGCTGAACTCCACCGCCCATTCACTCCCCTCTTTTATGGCCTTCATCCTCGCCATCTGTAGGTCTCCATATATCTGCCTTGCGGCGCCCTTTACCTTGTACATATTCAACGGCCCTTGCATGGTGATGGTCGCCACGGTCGCGATGATGCCGAATATAGCGACTACTATAAGCAGTTCTATGATTGTGAGACCGTTGTTATTCATTTTACACACCTGTGCTATAAATCTAGCAATATCCATGCCAACGGCGAGGCGGGTCTAAGTATTTGATAGATAAAGGGGGCTTTTAAAAGGTATGCCCGGTGCGAATGGAATATATTGGTTTGATGTGAAAAAAATTCATAGTAAAGCCTGCTGTCCCCTCCTATATGCCGCGGTTGCCTTTTAATCTTTCCGCCTTTACGTTAACGATCCTGCGGCCGGTGGTGTTGACTACGGTAAACCTGAAACCTCCGAAGTCTATGAATTCGCCTCCTCTTGGTATCTTCTGGAGCTTCGCGAGCATGAATCCGGCGACCGTTCCGTACTCATCTTCATCGTCCTCGGTAAATGGGAGATCAAGATCCCTTAAATCCCTCAACGAGGCCGAGGCATCTATAAGAAAGCTGCCCCCTCTCTGGCGTTCCACCAGACCTCCCTTCTTGATATCGAATTCATCTTCGATGTCTCCAACTATCTCTTCAATGATATCCTCTATGGTTGCAATACCCTCCACATCGCCGTGCTCGTCAACTACTATGGCTATATGGGTTCTCCTTCTCTGCATCTCTCTCAGGAGCTTGCTGATGTGAATGGATGTCGGGACGAAGTATGGTTTGCGCACGATCTCCGATATGATCAACGGTTTTTTCTCTTCAAGGATCTTGAAGACATCCTTGCTGTAAAGGACCCCGATGATCTTGTTCAGGCTGTCCTTGTATACAGGGTACCTGGAATAACCCGTATCCACGATGAACTTGAGGGTATCGTCGGCTGGTGTGGATACTTCGATGGAACGTATATTAGGTTTCGGGATCATGATCTCTTCAACCGTCATGTCTGCGAACTCGAATACTCCATGTATAAGCGCCTCTTCGGTCTCCTGCAATACACCGGAAACCCGCCCCTCTCTAATAAGGTACTTGATCTCCTCTTTTGAAATAAATATATCCTCCTGCGTTTCTTTTATCCCTAGTAGTCTAAGAACAAGGGTGGTCGATGTTGTTAGGAGTATCACAAATGGAGAAGTGAGTCCGGAGATGGTCTTTAAGATTTTCGCCGTAGAGCAGGCTATCCTCTCAGAAGAGCGGAGGGCGAGGGACTTCGGGACAAGTTCACCGAGGATAAGCATCCCGTACGATATGATTACGACGACTATTCCGATGGAGAGAGGTTCCGCAAACGACTTGGCCGGGCCGAAAGGGATAGTAGCGATAAGTGGTTTGAATGTCTCTACGGCTATTACCCCGCCTACCACGGATGCAAGAGTACTGACAACCGTAACGCCTACTTGTACGGTGGCCAGGAACCGGTGGGG
>WGFD01000215.1 GCA_015492395.1 Deltaproteobacteria bacterium
ATATAAAAGTTCATTGAGAGACTAGACGGCCTTCCGGCCACAGAAAGGACCGCTACAAGCCCTACCACTCTCTCTTGGCAGTGCCATATTCCTACCAGACATCGAGACTCCCCACAGGGTTCCCCGCCCTCAATATTTCACCACAGATGCCGATATACTTTATAAAGACGGGGATATCTGTACGCTCCCGCCAAGCCCCTTTGACAGGCCATACCACTGGTGTTACAGTAAGGTATATGGTTGTAATTATTTTATTAATAGCCGCCCTCGCCTACCCCGCCGCTTCGGCCGCCGAGATACACAAGTACGTCGACAAAGACGGTGTCGTATGGTTCAGCAACCTATATCCGACGGGTGAAGGAACCACCTCGGCGCGGCTGAAAGACCGGCGGTCGAACTCCACAGATGTGGATCACCGCCGGGTCAGATACCATGCGATCGTCAACAGGACAGCCACCGAATACTCCCTGGATCCATCGCTCGTAAAGGCCGTAATCTCAGTGGAGTCCAACTGGAATGCCAGTGCGGTCTCCCGAAAAGGCGCCATCGGGCTTATGCAGATAATGCCGGCCACTGCGGATGCGCTCGGAGTAAAGGATCCATACGACCCGGAAGAGAACATAAGGGCCGGAACACGGTACCTCCGGCACATGCTGGAGCGGTTCAATGGAAATCTCGCACTGGCCCTGGCGGCATATAACGCGGGACCCGCCACCGTAGAACGCTTCGGACGGATACCGCCTATCAAAGAGACGGAAGCCTACGTTAAAAAGGTGCTCTTCCACTCCGGATACGACCGTACCCTCGCCACATCCTGGCAATACAGAAGAGGAGCGGGGGGCATAAAGGCTATCCGTAAGGCGGACGGCTCCGTCCTCTACACCAACATGTATTGATAACAGCATACCTCAAGACATGCCGACGAACTCCATAAACACAGAGGCATCAAACCGGTCCAGTCCATCCCATCTCTAGCAGATGGACGGGGACCTTACTCCACCATCCTCCATAAAGTGGACCGGATATTCGCCTGAATTTGTAGCCTGGACCACAGTCACTACAAATATCGGCATGAGAGGTCATTGCGCTAATCGCACAGACGACACAATACGGAAAGGAGATCCAACCACATAGCCAGTTGTCTCCATTTAAAGATCCGCTTCTTTAATTGCATTGTAGTGACTATGTTGATATAAACAACCCATGTCGAACCGCACTATCAACCTCACTGACCAGCTTTATGACTACATGATCTCGGTTTCTCTACGGGAGCCACCACTCCTGGAAAGACTCCGCAAAGAGACATCGGCGAATGAGATGGCGCGTATGCAGATATCTCCGGAGCAGGGTCAGTTCATGGCCATCCTTATAAAGCTTATCGGCGCGCGGCGCACATTGGAGATAGGCGTCTATACAGGCTACAGCTGTCTCTGTACGGCGCTGGCCATGCCGGGGGATGGGCGGATAGTCGCCTGCGATACGGACGAGGGCTGGACCGATATGGCCAAGCGCTACTGGAAAGAGGCGGGTGTCGCAGACAAGATCGACCTGGTGCTGGGCCCCGCTTCAAAGACCCTTGAGAAACTCATCGAAAACGGACAGGAAGACAGCTTCGACTTCGCCTTTATAGATGCCGACAAGGAGAATTACGACCTGTACTATGAGTATTGCCTCAGACTTGTGCGGCCGGGCGGCCTGATCGCTCTGGACAATGTACTATGGGGTGGCTCCGTGATCGATCCCTCGATCAATGATGCAGACACAGAGGCGATCCGCGCATTGAACCGGAAGATCTACAGGGACACACGGGTGGATATAAGCTTGGTCCCGATCTCAGACGGCCTGACCATCGTGATGAAACAGGGGCTCTGAAGCGCCCTGAAAATCCTCCACCGTCGTGCACGATCACCACACTAATACCGCTCCCGGCAATCGCTTAAAAATGGAACACCAAAAAATAACTGTTTATTTTATTACCAAGTGTAATATACTATAAAATTAAAATCGTCCGGAGATACGGCGTTCGCGGTGTTTTTGTACCTTATCATGCGGATGAAGTGCGGTTATGCACCGAATAGCCCGAGGCCTTGCCTCGCGGGATTTTTGATGGTTTACCAAAAATCAAATTCTGAGGGTTTACAAGCTGCTTCACCATCCAGAGCATATTGGAGAGACATTGTAATGCCAGACCACAAAGACCAAGTCCAAGGAATCGGACCGGTCTCTTCCGTTGCAGGACGGTGATTGTATCCTGTCACAACAACAGATGCCTCAAGGTAACGCAAGATATAAACTTACGGATTGGCTGCCGGTCAGCGCGAAGGAAGCTGCAAAGAGAGGCTGGGCTGAATTTGATGTCATAATCATTTCCGGCGATGCATACGTAGACCACCCCGCATTTGGACATGCCGTTATCGGGAGAATAATTGAACATGAGGGCTTCAGAGTAGGCATAGTTCCCCAGCCAAACTGGCGTGATGACCTGAGAGATTTCAGAAAGCTCGGCAAGCCGAGGCTCTTCTTCGGTGTCACATCCGGGTGCATGGACTCCATGGTCAACCACTATACCGCCAATAGGCGTCTACGTTCCGATGACGCCTATACACCGGGAGGGATGGCCGGTTTCAGACCGGATTACGCCGTCACCGTATATACACGGATATTGAAGAGGCTCTATCCCGACGTACCGGTGGTTATCGGCGGCATCGAGGCATCGATGAGGCGGTTCACCCACTACGACTACTGGTCCGATACCCTGAAGCCATCCATCCTCATCGACAGTGGCGCCGATATGCTCGTTTACGGGATGGGAGAGAGGCCTGTATTGGAGATACTTCGTCTGCTTAGGCGAGGCGTCCCGGCTTCATCTCTGACAACCATCCCCCAGACGGCCATACTGCTTCCAGAGGACACCATCCCTCCCAAGAACAGGAAATGGAAGACCCTGGAATTGGCCCCGCATGAAACCTGCCTCAGAGATGAACGCTTCTTCGCCGAAAATTTCAGGCTGATAGAGACAGAATCCAACAAGACCTTCGCAAAGAGGCTGATACAGAGGTACTGTAATAAGATCGTGGTCGTAAACCCCCCTTATCCGGCTATGACAGAAAAGGAGATAGATGGATCATTCGACCTGCCATATATGCGACTTCCCCACCCGAGGTATGACAAAAAAGGAGTTATCCCGGCCATGGAGATGATAAAGTTCTCTATCAATACACACCGTGGATGTTTCGGCGGCTGCAGCTTCTGCACCATATCGGCACATCAGGGCAAGAACATCTCCAGCAGGTCGGAGGGCTCTATACTCAGGGAGGTCGAGGCAATTACCGGGATGGCCGACTTTAAAGGGTATATCAGCGACCTCGGAGGACCATCCGCCAATATGTACAGGATGGAGGGAATAGAGCGGCTTGTCTGCGACAGGTGCGCAAGGCCGTCGTGCATATACCCTAAGATCTGCTCCAACCTCAATACCAGCCACAAATCACTGCTTAGTGTATACAGAAAGGTGGCCGCTCATCCAAAGGTGAAAAAGGCATTCGTGTCAAGCGGCATAAGATATGACCTGCTCATCGGGAGGGCAGCGGAGGAGACAGAAAAGAACGGTTGCAATGAGTACATGGAACAGTTGATCAGAAACCACGTATCAGGAAGGTTGAAGGTGGCGCCGGAACACACCTCCGACACCGTCTTAAAGGTCATGAGAAAACCCTCCTTTGCGCTATTCAACAAGTTCAAAGATGTCTTCAACGCGGTCTGCGAGAAGAGCGGGCTCAAACAACAGATGATACCTTACTTCATCTCCAGCCATCCCGGATGCAGACCGGAAGATATGGCCGAACTGGCTGTTAAGACGAAGGAGATGGGGTACCGCCTGGAGCAGGTTCAGGACTTCACCCCCACACCGATGACACTGGCCACCGTCATATATTACTCCGGCTACCACCCTTATACGATGGGGTCGGTCTATTCTGCGAAGAGCGGCAAGGAAAAGATCGAGCAGAGGAGGTTCTTCTTCTGGCACAGGAAAGAAAACCGCAACTGGATAAGGAGAAAACTGCAACTGGCCGGCAGAAAGGACCTGGCAATGAGGCTGTTTGCCACAAGAACCACATACGGTCTCAAAGAGAAGTTGTCGGCGAAAAAGCGGAAAGAATCCACAAAAACACTTTGAATTGACAAGTTAAAGGAGAGAAAGTGAGACAAGAAATGAAGGATTTCAAGTTCAGTGATTTTGACTTAAGCGATGAGATACAGAAGGCCATCTCAGCAATGGGATTCGAAGAACCCACGCCTATCCAGAAGGAAGCCATCCCGGCCGTTTTGAGCGGCAGGGACGTCATAGGCCAGGCACAGACCGGAACCGGCAAGACTGCGGCCTTCGGAATACCCATACTGGAGAGGCTGGAAAAAAATACCTTTACACCCCAAGCCATCATCCTGACACCAACCAGGGAGCTGGCAATACAGGTCGCCGAAGAGATGAACAAACTCGGCAGGCTCAAGAGGGTCTCAGCTCTTCCCATATATGGGGGTACATCTATAGAGAGGCAGATAAAGGCCTTGAAGAAAGGGATACAAATCATTGCCGGCACTCCGGGCAGAGTCATAGACCATATCGAAAGGAGGACACTGCGGCTGGGCAATATCAAGACCGTCGTCCTGGACGAGGCCGATGAGATGCTCGACATGGGATTCCTTGATGACATAAACAAGATCCTGAAAACAACCCCAGCCGAAAGACAGACTCTCCTCTTCTCCGCCACCATGCCAAGCGAAATACTGAAGATATCGAAACGCTATATGAAATCGCCGGAGAAGGTAAAGATACCAACGGACACACTTACAGCCTCAAAGGTGGAACAGATAGTTTACGAGGTCAGGGCAAACGAGAAGATGGAGGCGCTCTGCAGGCTCATTGACTCTGAAGACTCAGGGCTCTTCCTTGTGTTCTGCCACACAAAGCGTGAAGTCGATGATGTGGCCTCAAATCTGAAGCTTAGGGGATACGAGGTGGAAGCCATCCACGGCGACTTCACGCAAGCGCAGAGAGAGGCGGTCTTGAAGAAGTTCAAGGCCTCCAAGATAGATATACTCGTAGCCACCGACGTGGCGGCAAGGGGTTTGGATATAAGCGCCATTTCGCACGTCGTGAACTTCAGTATCCCCCAAAACCCCGAGTCTTATGTACACAGGATAGGCAGGACAGGAAGGGCGGGAAAGGAAGGCGTCGCCATAACATTCGTCACTCCGAGGGAGGACAAGCAATTAAGGCTGATAAAGGCGATATCCAAGGCGAGCATAAGAAGAGGCAAATTGCCGTCCGTCGAGGAGGTAATGGAGGCGAGAGTGGAAAGCCTTAACGAGAAGATACAGGAGTTTGTAGATGACAAGAGGTTCGACCTCTTCCTGAAGATGGCGGAAAAACTCTCTGAGAAGACCGAGCCAACATGGGTCTCAGCCGCGCTGCTTAAGTTCCTGCTGGAGGGATACGGGACCGGCATAGGACAGAAGGAGCCACCGTCATTTGCCGATACTGGGGCAGCACCGGGTATGGTCAGGCTCTTCATGACCGTGGGCAGGGCACAGAATATAAAGGCGAACGACATAGTCAAGGCAATATCAGAAAGGGCCAAGATTCCCACCAAGGCCATAGGAACGATTAATATATTCGACAAATTCACCTTTGTAGAGGTACCGAGAAGCGCGGCGGAGGAGGTCATAGAGGTGATGCACCGGAGCATCATCTCAGGACGCAAGGTGGCAGTCGCGCCCGCAAAACCAAGAGGGAAGACCACGAGGTAGAAACTTCCCGCCCCGGACGATTCCGGAAGCTGGGGAGTTTCATGAAGCGGCTCATTCCATAGGTTAATGTAGCTACAGATGCAGCGCAGGTTGCTTTTACCTCTTCCTTCTGCTATATTGAATATGCATAGCGCCGATGAAAAGGGAGACTGTTTATGGACATCGCGCACCTTACAGGCAGGGATGTACTTGAGGTAGCGGTACAGATAGAAAAGAACGGAGTGCGCTTCTATACCTTAGCCGGAGAGACCGTAAGAAACGAACGGCTCTCGGAGCTCCTTTCGTTCCTCGCCGAGGAGGAGAAGAGGCATATCACTACATTCGAAGAGATGTTGAATGACATCCCTGCGGATGCTCCTCCAGGAACAACCGACCCGTATCTGGATGAGGCGTCTCTCTACATAGGGGCTCTGGCCGACTCGAAGGTGTTTACAAAGCATGGGATAGGACTCCGGCTGGATGAGGGTGTAAAGAACGAATCTGAGATCTTAAGACTTGCGATAGATATGGAGAAGGACTCTATACTTTTTTATCACGAATTGAAGAATGGAGTCAGGGAGGGCGACAGGCCTTCGGTCGAGAAGTTGATTTCAGAAGAAAAGGAACACTTCGTAAAGTTGCAGAAACTGCAAAGAGAGCTGATCAAGGGATAGCTGCATACAAAGATGAATGGAGTGGTTAAATGACGGAATATGTAAAGACATTTTCATGTCCTACATGCTCTGAACTGGCAAGCGGGCTCGGACACCTTTGCCATCCGGTAAAGAAGGCCAATCACTTCACGTGTGAGTTCTGCAATAAAAC
>WGFD01000216.1 GCA_015492395.1 Deltaproteobacteria bacterium
CGCATACGAGCTCATCCAGAAGAAGAGGGGGGATAAGAACTTTATAATATTGGACGTGAGAACCCCGCGTGAGTTTCATGGAGGATACATAGATGGAGCCATAAATATAAACTACTTCGAGAATGACTTCAAGGACAGGCTTGAGGTGCTCGACAAGGATAAGACCTACCTTGTGTACTGTCGTTCCGGCAGGCGCAGCAAGAAAACGCAGAATATAATGGAAAGACTCGGCTTCAAGTCAGTCTACAATATGGCGGGCGGCATTTTGCAGTGGAACAGCGATGAACTGCCGATCAAGAGGTAAAATAATTATCATTAACAAATTCTTCTTGCGTTTCATACCTTGCGAATTTCATTATACTGTATTAGGAACACCATGTAATTTCAGGAGAATATCTTAAAGTGTCGGTTAAGGTCTATGTGTTTGTAGAGTGTGAATATGGGAGTTCCTTCAGCGTCAGGGAAGAGATGGAGAAGATCGCCGGCGTGGAGAGCGCTCTGACAGTGACAGGCCCGTACGATATAATCGCCTATGCCTGCGCCTCCAACTTCAAGGTCCTCGGCGATGTGATAATAAAGAAGGTACAGTGCATCAAGGGAGTTAAGAGGACCGTCACCAACGTTATCATAGAATGAATTTTACATAATATACATTATGCGACATTATTTATACGGACACTCCTTTATTAACTGTTCCTGAAGACCACCAGATACCCTTCTTCCGTCAATACCATCACATACTCCCCGTAGACGACACCGTTCGGCGACAACCGGGCATCCAACTCGGTCTCAAAGGTCATAGTGCCCCCTTTCGTTTCGATGACCTCGATGCGCGACCTGTCTTTTCCAAAGAGCGCCAGGTCAAAGGGCTTGTTGAAGTAGCCTGTTATTGTAAGTATATAGTCCCTCGAACCAAGCGCGGACAGCGGCGAACCATAGGGCAGTTCCCTCTTCCAGAGAGTCTCTCTTGTGTCCAGTCTCAAGGAGATCATCTCTTCGTCGCCGAAGAGGAAGATCTTCCTGCCGTTAATCAGAAAGTCCCTTGCCGACAGGTTGTCGTATTCGTCCAACACGGCGCCATTCTCACCACTAATCCTCGACACAAACCCCTTGCTGTTTAACAGATACAGATCCCCGTCTACTATATAAGGTGTCCTCCTGGCCATCTTGAGTTTATTGAAGTTCTCATCCACCACCTTCTTCTCCCACAACATCCTCCCTGTACCGGCATCGAAAGAGATGAGGACACCGTCTGAAAAGAGGTGAAAGACCTTCCCTACGGATCCGGCCGGCGCGCTCCTCAGCCTCGGCTTAACAAGCCTTGCATAGGATCTCTTGTGCCGCCACAACCGCGACCCTTCCTCCGCATCCAAGGCGATCAGCTCATCATCCGTCGTGGAAACAATGACGATTCCATCCAGGAAGAGAGGAGACGCAAAGATCTCAGAGTCGACATTAAAGCGCCACCTTTCCTCTCCATCCTCCCTGCTGAGGGCATAGATTACACCTCTGCTTGTTCCAAAATAGACATAGCTCCCGTCCACTGTCGGAGGAGAGTCCACATCCCCTTCCGTCTCAAATGACCAGAGTACCCTCTTTCCGTCCAGATCGAGCGCATAGAACTTCTCGCCCCCTGTCCCGAGGTAAGCGATCCCGTCCACGACCGCGGGAAAGGACGTCCTAGGAGTATCGTATGGTCGCAGGAGCTCGGATACGGTCCAGAGGCGGAACGTCCAGTACGGCTTCGATGGAATATTAACCACCTCACTGCTTACATTCGATCTCTCCTTGTTCAAGAGGTATGTCGTCCAGGGTTGCCCGGCATGACCCTCCGGACCGGTTCGTACTGAACAGGCGGAGAGAACAAGGATCGCCCCGAAGAGTAAAATGGATAGGCGGGTCAACTCAACACTGTATCTTCCGCAATAGCTCTTTAGCATTTTTCTTCATCCTTTTAAAACCGCTATTGTCCAAACCGGCACCTCTCGCCACCGACTCCGCCATCTCCTCCGTAACAAGGTCTGACGGCGCATGAGAGTCGGTGTTCAACACAAGCCGTGCGTTACACTTGTAGGCCATCATCACCACGTGACCGTTTGTCAGGCAGTGCCCTTTACGGGTGGAGACCTCCAACATTACCGAGTTCTTGGCTGCAAGCCGTGCCTCTCTACATGCTATCAAACCGGGGTGAGCAAGTATATCAACACCCGCCTTGATAGCCGCCATATTCGTACCTGGAGCTACCGGCTCGGCTATGCTCTCCCCATGCGCCACGACCAGTCTTGCCCCGGCTTCCCGTGCCCTTCTCACCATCTCAGGAAAGAGCTGCGGGGGAATATGCGTTATCTCCACGCCCGGTATCAGCACGGTACCGCCGGCTCCGTTCAGGTCCCTGGAGACCTTGAGGAGCTGGCTGATGACGGTTTCAAGGTTTGATCCATCTACGTGATCGGTTATCGCAACCGCCCTGTACCCCATCACCTCACAGCGCCTCACTAGTTCGCAGGGCAGGAGCGCACCATCGCTGAAGAGCGAATGCGTATGGAGGTCAATCATGGCCACAGAGATTCAAGAGAGTACATACTCTTCCTTAGTAAGTCTATCGAAGATCAAAAACAAGAGCTTTTCAGCCACACCGTTCTTGTTCGGATCAAACACCATTATCTTCTCATTCCTTCCGATCCCCAAGGCAACCTTCGATTCTTCCATCTTGTCCTTATCGGGCTGCGCACCTCCAATCAGAACGTTGGCCACCGGCAAGCGCCGCCTCGCAAGCAGGTCGTTCCGTACTTCAGCAAGTTCACCAAGCCTCTCCATGGTATCGACATCCCATAATAGTATAAGTCCGATAGAGTCCTTGAAGAATATATACCAGAGGGGCTGCATCCTCTTAGAGATCGGGAGTGCATAAAGGACTATATCCATACCGCCGTACAGGTTCAGCACCCCCACCTCCCCGAACGGATTGATCTTGTCGGAAGACGGCAGAACAGAGCTGGGATTTATGGAGAAGTTGGAAAGGTCCTTACACTTATTCAACAGGATGGAGATCAGGTTATCCGAGGTGGAGGCGATCATAATCTTCCCGTAAGCCGCCGAGGACATCTCCGACCATCTCTTCATAATATTCTCCCTTATATGAAGGGCCTGGCTGTCGGTGAGAAAGACCTTCGAGGCATCTTTCCGCTTCCTGGTCTTACCCTTTTCCTCTTTCAGGATTCCCTTCTGCAGGATACTGAGGAGAGCCTGGTAGACGTCGTAGTCCGGAACCGTGCACCGGTCAACCAAGTCGGAGACCTTAGGAAAGTACTCAACCAGGTTCAGGACCTCACGGATGCTGGGCTTGAGTCCCTTCGGCAATGTTTCAACATCTATCATCTTCTTGAGAAGCGAGTCCGGATCCGGCAATTGATCACGTATCTTTTCCAGTTCATCGTACTGCCTTATACCCTCCATAAGGAGATTGCCGGTCACACCCTGTATCTTCTTAGGGATCTCAACCGGCCTGGGTATGAATTCGAATATACCGTCCTTCCAGGCAAGCAGCCTGAATAGGGCCTTTTCCTTCTCTATCTCCCCGATCTTTGCGTTGTATATCTCTCCGTTCTTTATCGATATTATGCCTGTAGCCTCCCTGGAGCTGACCTTCAGTATCCCTTCTTTCCTGTTCAAGTGCAACATCTGCAAGAGATCCACCAGAGATATGTGTGAGAGCCTCCCCTCGATCTCCTTGTCCCCCTGCCCACGCTCGGCCCCTTCGACCCTCAAAAGCAGCCTTGATATACTGCCGCTCAGCTCTTCCATGTTTATGGGCCGCAGGAGAAGGATATCTATATTGCTCCTGAAACCCTTTATATAGACTGTGTTGTCGGCCAGGAAGACGAATGGAATCTTATTCGAGTTCGGGTTGTTCCTGAGTATATGGAATACCCTTGTGCCATCCACGATATTGAGCTCAAGGTCTACTATGATGGCGGATGGCCTCCCCTTTATGGCCGCCTCGATTGTACCGGGACCGTCCTGAAGGAGAACGGTCTTGTAGCCCAAAGGAGACAGGGCTTCATTAATGGCATCCCTCTCCTCGGCATCGCTGGATGCCACGAGTATCCTCTTTGCGTCGCCCTTCATAGCTGCTCCTGCAGGGAGTAGTCCTCCTGCAGCTTCATTATAAGGAACTCAATGAGATATGGGTCGACTGTATGGACACAGGAGAGGTGACCGCCCCAGCTCTCCTTGGATATAAGCGCATATGACATATCTTCGCGCAGGATTAGCAGGAAAAATATCTCTATAAAACGGCTATCAGAAATGAAGATCGGGGTCACATTGGGGAGATCCCATCTCTTCCCCCTGTCTCCGCCGAGGATGAAGATCTTTGTCGCACAGCCCCCTAGGCTTTCAAGGAGCTTTATGAGCGACTGGTCCGGCTTGCCCTCGCCTAAACCAAAGTACATTATGCCTTTATTGCCGGGATTTCTGGATATATCCTGCATAATCATCTCAAGCAGACGGTCCCGGAAGGAGGCATCGTACTCGTAACCGTCTCCAAGATCAAAGCGCTCAATCTCCGGGGATTCGACATCCTTGTTCAGAAGAAGCGCGAAGTTTTCCCAGAGCAGCTTCTCCCCCATATCCAGTTGCTCCCTCAGGCTGTTTCTCTGCAGATCGATCCTGTTTTCGGCTATACTCAGCAACTCCCCGTAACCATTTGCATCCCGCGGGAATGTTGCCTGGGAAAAGAATATGGACGCCGGCTTACCTTCCAGGGTAACACCGCTGAGCGCCCTCCTGAGCTTCCGTATGGCTATCAATGAACCGAGGTAGTCGGACTCTGGAAAGATGACTAT
>WGFD01000217.1 GCA_015492395.1 Deltaproteobacteria bacterium
CATTAATGGGTTGAAGCAGGCCGGTGAAGAGGTGCCGGAGATAACGGTCGATGCGGGTGTGCCGACCACACTGGGCACCACCGCGGAGAACCTGATGGCCGCCATCGCGGGGGAGAACTACGAGCATACGACGATGTATCCCGATTTTGCGGACACTGCCGATAAGGAGGGCTTGCCGGAGATCGCTGCGCGTTTAAGAGCGATAGCCAAGGCGGAATCACACCATGAGGAGCGATATCGGAAACTTCTGAAAGAGGTTGAAGCCGGTACGGTATTTAAGAAAGATAAGAAGGTCTGGTGGGTCTGCAGAGAGTGCGGCTACGTCCATTTCGGGACGGAACCTCCCGAAAAGTGCCCCTCATGCGACCATAGGAAAGGTTTTTACCAGGTTAAGTGTGAAGATTACTAAGAGTAAGGTACCTCTAAATTCCATGGCACCTGCTTTGAAGGTGGAGCAAGAAACTTTATAGTTGTCAAGGCCATGAGATAGCCTGCTAGAAGTACACCCTGTATCCTATAGTCAGAAAGTAGCGTTCGGCTTCGCTGTCCGACCTGCCTGGCGGCAGACAGGTCGGAGTGCCGGTCATACGACCATTCTCTTCCGCCTTCCAGTTCGAAGCGGATGCGCTTCTTCCAATGGTAGTCCGTCCGGAGTGAAGGCCTGATCTTTGTCTGGCCTCCTTTGCCCAACTTGCATCCTCCTGGCGGGCAGGTGCGTTGCATGCAGACAGGCGCTCGCTATGCGTGTTCAAGGGGTGTGTTGTACCCAGGGTGACCGATCGGCAGGTTGCGGTTAAGCCAGCCACGTCGCGTCTTATGGCTGAAAGATACAGCCTAATCCGTCTCATGTATGGACTCCGCAGCTTCTGTCTGGTACTAATAAGATATGCAGCCTGGAGATGAACAAAAAAAGCGTGCTTTGGTCCGGGCCGCCGGTAGGTGGAGGAGTGGTCAAATGACGCCGGGTATGAATCTGTACCTTACCTTCCGTTTATACAACCTATACTCTTCGTAATTACTGAGGTGGCGCTCCTCAGTGAGCGCCCGCAGGATGTATATGAGATTCCATGCGAGGTGTCCGAAGATGTACCCCACGCTCCAGAATCCGCCATAGAATACCGACTGGGTCCACCATAGAAGGAGCTTTAAGACCGTACCTGGGTGCCTTATTATACCGTAGAGGCCGCGTGTCTGGAGCTTTTTGAGGGATATATTGGCCACGGAGGGACCTAAAGAGGTGGCGGCATATACGTGAAATATCAAGATTATCATCTCGATGATCTTTAATGAGTAGATGAAGGCTGTTCCACTGAAGAGCAGGGATTCCGGATGCTCGTACGCGACGAATGGCGCAAACTTGAAGAGTGTTCCAGTAGCCTGGTTCAATGGGTAGTACACCGACAGGCATACAAGCCATCCACCGAAGGTCATATCGATGGAAAGGCTCCTGTTTTCCACCCACCTCGACTCTATACAGTAGCTGAGACTTGCGTTGATCGTGTCGGTCAGCCACAGGATGGCCGTTATCCACGAAATCACGGCGAAGAAGTTATAGCCGTAAAAACTGGACTGTGAATGCCGTATGGCATTGTCGATATTCGTATAGACCTGGACTGCCATGATAGGTATGAAGTAAGCCCGCATGACTATATTCAGCAGTACCTTTTTATTGTACCTGTTGTTGAATACACTCATTATGGAACCGGTCTTCTTTACCTTGGTTAGCCTCAAGGCAGTCTGCTTGAGTATATGTATTATCCTTATGGCCGGGTCGTAGAAGTCCTCGACACTGGAAGACTTGAATATGAGCGTTATAAAGAAATATGGCGGGCCCAGCACCATATAGAATTTGAAGAGGCGGTCAAAGAGATCCAGGAAGGCCTTGGATGTATTGTATATTGGCATGGTTTCATAGAATTGGCGGCCCATGTAGATTATTACCAGCCATACTGCGTATCTCGCGATGGACTGCCTCAGTAGTCTGCCTAACTTTATATTCTTTTGGAGCGAAAAACGGCTTAACCCCTTTTTCTGCCTGAGCATGTTTATAGTGCCGTAGAGTATCGCAAGGCCGAGTATAGGCATAAAGAAGTAGGTGTAATGAGCCCCCGTATTGGTGAAGACAAGGAATGAGATGATGGCCGTGGAGAATGATGACAGTACGAAGAGGTGAGGAGATGTGTTGCTCATTCCGCCGGGGTCACGGCTATACCGCGCGGGAAGTTCAGGGATTCTATCCTGTCCACTTCGGTCAGGGTCGTGGTATCTATGACGGATATACTTCCCCCGTCCACCCCGTCACCGTAATTCGTGGCGTACAGGAATCTACCATCCGGCGACAGGGCCGAGGCCGTAGGGAAGACACCTTCCTTAATCTCTTTTACAACCTTTTTTGTTTGAAGATCTACAACAGAGACCGTATTGGAGTAGTTGTTCGAGACGAACGCCGTCTTGCCGTCCCCTGTGATCGTTATATATGCCGGCGTGTCGCCCACGGTGATATGGCCGATAATCCTATTCGTCCTTGTATCGAGGATGGAGATCCTGTCCTTGTTTGTGCACAGGTAGGCCAGATAACTGTTTTTGGGAATAACGATGGCAGTGGGAAAGGGCAGCCCTTTTATTATGGATATCCGCTCCATCTTTTTGAGGTCGATTATTGATATATCTCCCGCATACAGCGAGGGTATGTAGGCATATCTGCCGTCGGCGGTTATCGCAACACCGGAAGACCCGCGTGATATGGCAGGCCTTCCTGCAACCGTATTGGAAGAGAGGTCTATAACGGATGCATGGTAATCCTGGTTATTGGCGACGACCAGATATCGGCCGTCGGGTGAAGTCTTCATAAAATGCGGGTGTACCCCGACCTCGATCCGTGCTTTAAGGGTTCCGGATCTTGCTTCGATTATGGCGACATCGTCCGCGCCGCGATTGGCCACATAGATAAACCTGTTGTCGGGTGAGGGGGTGATCTCCACCGGATTGGAACCATACCCCATCTCTATACTTCCGACCTCTTTATGGTTCATACTGTCTATAATGACCACATTGCCATCTGCAATGCCTGCCACATACAGGTTATATCCACCGCCGGAAGGAGTGGCATCAGAGAATGGCGGCAGGAATAGGATGCAGAAAAGAAGAGTACCTAGGGATGGGACAATTCCGGACCAGAACCTCAATTGTCGTTGCATGTATCCGTTGTTCCGTTGGAAAGGCTGTGGCTGCAGCTGTAGGAGTAGGTCATGACTTGACCGTGGCACCTTAGGTTACAGCTCATCTGTCCGCTGCTGTACCTGAATGTCGGCTTGGGGAAGTTGTAGCCTGTGACCACCCCTGGGGCGAAGTTTATCAGATGGGTATCGCCGTCAGGGGGGAGAGTTCCCGAACCGCCGGAATACTGTGTATTGGTCGCCTGCACATTACTGTGTATGTTGTAGTGGCAGATCATGCATGCCTCGTATGTAGGTCCCCACATCATGCCGCCGGTCCCCCTCAGATGGAGCGAGTGAAGGTTGCCCATACCGCCCCCGCCCATACCGCCCCCGCCGGCGTAGAAGTTGGTGTTGTCGTTATTTCCGTAGAATGTATTCCAGTCATGGCAGTTGAAACAGAGCTTGAACCTGTTCTGGAATTCCGTGGTGCTGCTGGGGGAGTTGAATGGTCTCCTGTCCGTCGGGAGTGTTCCTGTGAAGTAGTAGTCCCTCAGGATACTTCTGTCTCCGTTGTCAGAAACCCCTGAATTAAAGTTCAACGAAGGTGTCAAGATCTGAGAACCGTGAGGACCTGTAGTGGGTGTGTTCACCGCCGAGGCGACATCGGTGAGCCTGAGATGGCTCTTGGTCGTCGGTCCGGCCACACCAGAGACCGTGTCGCTGTTGTGGCAGTCGGTGCAATTGATAGTCAGGTTCTGGAGCGAGGACTTCGCGGCGGCGGCGGAACTGCAGTCCAGGACGGTCCCCTGCGGCCCGTTGTTGAATGCGTTCTCGAGCTGCAGGCACAGGGCCAGGGAGGTATTTCTGCCCGGTGACGAGACGGGATGGTAGGCGCTGTTAAAGCTCTGCGGCGGACCGTAGGCTCCGTCGGAGCTGTTTGGGTCGAACTCGAGCCTCTTATTGCTCCTGCCGTCGGGCCTGCTCGTGGTGTCATCGGGGTAGGCGTTTCCGGCGAATACCTGGTTGTAACTGTCGCCGTGACACTTGAAGCACACCTCGTGGATATAGGGCTGCCTGACGCCCTTGGGGTAGGGCTCCTGTGGATTCCCGTTGATGTCGATGTATCTCATCCCCTGGAGCTTTCCGCTTACGGGGTCGGCGGTGCCTGTGCTCTGTTTCATCCCCCCCAGTCCCCATTCGGCGTGTGGATTGTGACAGTCGTAGCACTCCACGTGTTTTACCGTGACGGGATGCGCCTCCCCGACGAAGTGCCTGCCCGCCAGGGCTGTGTCGTCCACCGGGTGGCCGCTTCCGCCTGGCAGGCTCCTTTTGTTTATCTCCCATTGTATGTCCGCACCCGCGGGACCGTTGCTGTCGTGGCAGTTTTCACAGAGCGCCTCTTCCCAGGCGTTGAGCTGGTGCGGGATCAGGTAGTCCGCCGTGACCGCCGGATTGCCGCTTGCCACGGTCTGCCTGCTCGCCGGCACGGCAAATGTGTCGTATGCACCGGCCGCGTCCGCGGCCTTTATTCCGTGAGGGGTGTGGCAATTGAGACACTGGGCGCTGTAGTTACTTGTGGGGCGCGGGTCCCTGGCGTGTATGGTTGATGCCCCTCCGCCAGGTGGTTCCCCCGGCCATTGAAAGTTTCCCGCCCCCAAAAAGGAGTGCGGCTGGGTTCCCATGGATCCATTGAAGATATCCCGTCCCTGGTAGAAGCCGTAGTAGCCCCAGCCGGGGGGGTTGCCGTTCAGGTTGAAGGTCTCGTGGCATGTCCAGCAAAAACCGGCCCGTTCGTTTTGATTGCTTATTTCGGTGCCGAAGCTATTGGAGAAGGCGAGGTATGGGTCGGGCCCCTCCGCCTGAGTCGGGGTCATAAAAGTGGGTTGGTTGCTCAGGTTCGGGTAGGGTTCGCTTCCTCCCCAACTGGCGTGCGGTTCGTGGCAGTTGGTACACTCTCCCTTCCCGTACTTTCCCGCCTCGCTGCCTGGCGGCCACTGGCCGGTGGTGGAGCGGTCTACACCGCCGTCCTGTGTGTTATTCTGCCCTGGAGCGGTGGCGCCGTGCTTTGTAAATGGAAAGGCACCCCCTGTGGCGCTTGCTTTACCGGGATTGAATGAGCATAGATAGACGGTCAAAAGGAAGATTGTTGAGAAAAAAACAAAAAAACGTGCCATTTCTCACCTTGCGGATTGAAATTTATAAAAACCCGTGAACAGGTATCTTAATTAATTTTGAGCTGCCATCACCTCAAAAGAGATCCCTGACAGTTTGTAGCTGTATTACCGGCCTATACTATAAAAATTATAACAGTAATGCCCATGATGTCAAGTAATTTTCGCGGCGTGGCAGTCCGAAAACAGGTCGCCGGAACAGACTATATGGCGGACTTA
>WGFD01000218.1 GCA_015492395.1 Deltaproteobacteria bacterium
ATTAAGGACGAACGCTAGAGAGGTATGCAGTGAAGAAGGTTATTCTTGTTGTGCTGGATGGGTGGGGTATCAATCCCAGTAGTGAGGCGAATGCGACTGTGATTGCGAGTACGCCCAACCTGGACAGATTCTACAACAAATATCCGAATACCACATTAAACGCCTCAGGCCTTGCCGTGGGTTTGCCCGACGGCCAGATAGGGAACTCTGAGGTCGGCCATCTTACACTGGGTTCCGGAAGGGTCGTGTACCAGGACTTGACCAGGATAGATCACGAGATAGAGACTGGGGGGTTTTTTGAAAACGAGGTCCTGAAGAGTACAATATCCCAGGTAAAGACAGATAAGACCGCCCTCCATCTTATGGGTTTGATCTCAGACGGCGGGGTGCACAGCCATATAAACCACCTCTATGCCATACTGAAGATGGCTAAGATGAACGGCCTTGAGAATGTATATATCCATGCATTTATGGATGGGAGGGACACGCCTCCAAAGAGCGGGATCAAGTATGTAGGAGAACTGCAGTCCTTCATCGCGAGGGAAGGCGTTGGTGGGATAGCTACAGTTATCGGCCGCTACTATGCCATGGATAGGGACAATAGGTGGGAGAGGGTGGAAGAGGCGTATGTTTCCATGGTCCACGGGCGGGGGAAGGTGGCTGATGATCCGATCAGTGCGGTAAAAGCGGCCTATAATAGGGGTGAGACCGATGAGTTTATCCTGCCTACGGTGGTGGAGGACTCGGCTTCTAAAGGAAGGATCAAAGACGGTGACAGCATACTCTTCTTCAATTTCAGGGCCGACAGGGCCAGAGAGCTGACGAGGGCCTTTACCGAGAAGGGATTCAGGGAGTTTGATATAAGGGAGAGGCCGCGGCTCTCCAGATTTGTATGCTTTACCGAGTACGAGAGTACTTTCGCCCTTCCGGTAGTATTCTCGCCCCAGAGCCTGAAGAATATAATGGCGAGTATTTTGAGCCATAGGGAGATACGGCAGTTCAGGATAGCCGAGACTGAGAAGTATGCCCATGTCACATTCTTCTTTAATGGCGGTATTGAGAAACCTTTCTACCGTGAGGAGAGGCAGCTTGTCCAGTCACCGAAGGATGTGCCTACCTACGACCTTAAGCCGGAGATGAGCGCTTACGGTGTGACGGAGGCATTGATAAAAAGGATTAAGGACGGCAGGGACAACTTCATACTGGTCAACTACGCAAACGGGGATATGGTGGGCCATACAGGTGTGCTGGAGGCGGCGGTAAAGGCATGTGAGGTCGTGGACGGGTGCATCGGTCGTGTGGTAGAGGTTGCGGATAAACTGGGTTGGTCTACCGTCGTCACCGCAGACCACGGGAATGTGGAGCAGATGATCGACTATGATACCGGGGAACCATATACGGCCCATACGAACAATCCTGTACCGTTCATACTGATCGACAGGGATCTGGGGACCGCCTCTTTGCGGAGTGGCGGTCTGTCGGATGTGGCTCCGACGATCCTTGGCCTACTTGAACTTGGCAAGCCGGAGGATATGGATGGTGAGTCGTTGATTGTATGAGACCGTTTACGGTGGTCAATAAAAAAAGATAATAGCCTTCATTTTTTTCTTGACAATAGACAGTATTTAATCAATAATCTTTCTAAATTAATAATGATTCTAACCTAAAATAGGAGGAGGTGGAAAGATGGAGTGCGCAGATGTATTGGAAACAAAGGAGTTCAAGGATGAGGGCGTCAACAAGGTCACCTTTATCAAGACCGACCAGATAGCCCATGATACCTACTACTTCAAGCCGTCCCAGGTGCTTGCATATCACCGCCATCCGGAGGGGGATCAGATCTTCTTCGTACACGAGGGTACAGGTACCTTCTACCTGGACAACGGCCAAGAAGAGACCGTGGCACTCAAGCCCGGTGTTAGTGTGCTTGCACCCAGGAACGTGTGGCACAAGATAGCGGCAGACGGAGATCTCGTTATATCCCAGGCCACGAAACAGCCTGCAGGTATGGAGGCGAGGGGAAGTTGAGTGAGTGCGGGGAGGCCCCTTACTGAGATGAACGCTAAACCTTGTCTATCATGACGCATGGAAGTATGACCAAGGACAAAGCATGGCCGCTGCCGTACTAGGCTCGGCAAGTGAAGTGAAGCGGTGGTTTTAAACATGCCCGGTGAGCGCCTGCCTGTGCGATTTGCCCGCCCAGGCAGGCATTCCCCGCAACTTGCCGCGGCGAGCTTCAATATTTTCGACCTGACGGCCGTGTGGTCCTGTTTGTCCCCGCGCGATATTCAGTATCGGGAGGACTGCGTATCTCAAGGCGTACCACCGCTTTACATGTGATGTCTGCATATTTGGACTCGATAGAGTGCGGTCACTTCGGCCGGCACCTAAAAAAGAAGCTATCCGCTTGAGGAGACACCTCACATTTTTCCTTCTCATTCTTCTTGCCTCCGTATCATATTCGATCTGGACCTGGAGCGGCGGAGACCCAATGGGAGGACCCGTACTTGTAACCCACGTCACGGATGGAGACACGATTGGCGTCGGGCGGGGATGGCGGTACCAGACTATACGCCTTATCGGTGTCGACACCCCTGAGACGGTACACCCGGAAAGGGCCGTTGAGGCGTTTGGTCCTGAGGCCTCCGACTTTACCAAAGGGCGTCTCCTGGGGGAAAGGGTTTACCTCGAGTTTGAAGAGGATGCCCAGTATGATCGCTATGGCCGTCTTCTTGCCTATGTCTTTCTGCCGGATGACACCCTCTTCAATGCCGACCTCATCAGGGAAGGATACGCGAAGGTCAGTGCCCCGTCCCCATTCCATCGTTACAGAGAATTCCGCCTATACGAATGGGAAGCGAGGGTTGCGGGGGTGGGTCTTTGGGCCGGAAAAGATCTCTGCGATGAGGTTATGGGCAACAGGCGGTCGAAGATATACCGTCTTCCGGGCGATGCCGGCTGTAGTCGGGTCAAAGAGGAGAACCGGACCTACTTTGACACGGAGGCTGACGCGATCGAAGCGGGGTACAGGCGGGCGAAAAGGTAAGGACGCCTTAAAAACATCGGCGTTGAGGGCATGTCTAAGAAGTCCTCTATATTCCGCCACTAAAGGATCATTTCATTGAGGATGTGGCAGAGCCGGAGACCTTTCCCGCCAAAGGAGGGCTTATGCTTGTTAACCGAATGGGATATTTCCAAATTGGCTTGACAGGGTATGGGATTGAGGTTGTGCAATGTGCGGACTCCATGTATAGTATACATGATGTCTGGCAATACAAAATAAAGAGTCGAGGTGAGGTATAGATGGTGAAGTCGATTAGAATCGGGAAGATCGCTTTGTTGCTGTTCCTTAGTATAATAGTATCATCACTGTTTTTTTCCATGGGTAGAGATGCAGTGGCGGCCGCAGCCTTGCCTGATGGATTTACTCACACCCTCGTGGCTTCCGGGATGACAGGACCCGTGGGCCTTGCATTTCTTCCGGATGGCCGCATTCTAGTTATCGAGCAGCGCGGTGCCGTCCGTCTGGTGGTGGGCGGGGTCTTGCATCTGGACCCCGTACTGGATATACAGGACCAGGTGAGGTATGCTGGTGAACAGGGATTGCTCGGCATCGCCGTCGATCCAGGTTATCCCGATAGACCGTTCATATACCTCTACTACACACATGAGACACTTAACTACCACTACATTACCCGCTTTACCGTAAGCGGCACCCTTATCGATCCGGCTGGCACAGACCTGACAGTGGATCCTGGTAGCTACTTCTACCTGCTTACAGACATCCCGCGCAACGCCGGCAACCACAACGGCGGGGCACTCCGCTTCGGGCCGGACGGTATGCTCTATGCCGGGCCTGGTGATGACGCAGGATACTGTGTGGCCCAGCTCCGGGACGACCTTAGGGGTGTTATACTCAGGATGGATGTGAGTGGTTTGCCCCCCGACAACTCGGTGAGGGACCGCGCCATTAAATCAGAGATGGTGCCGCCCGACAATCCGTTTGTGTCTGCCGCAAGTGACAACGAAAGGCTTGTGTGGGCCTATGGACTGCGAAACCCCTTCAGGTTCTCTGTGGACCCCGTGACCGGCAACCTCTTTATAGGTGATGTGGGATGGAACACTTATGAGGAGGTTTCCCTCTCAGCGGCACCGGGAGGAGAGAATTTCGGCTGGCCTTACCGGGAGGGCTATATCTCCAATCCCAGCTACCCCACCTGCTACGGTATGCCTGAACCTGTGGATGAGACGGTTGATCCTATAGGCGGATACGATCAGGTCAGCGGTGCTTACTCTGTAATGGGCGGTGTGGTGT
>WGFD01000219.1 GCA_015492395.1 Deltaproteobacteria bacterium
GTGCTATGCGGCGCGGCACAAGGAGGTGGTTATCTAGCGGTCTGTAGTCAGGATGAAGGCATGATAAGCTCGTAAAAAGTCGAAAATAGGGACGGCGCAGTAAAAAGCTCCGGATGCAAGGCGGGCGAATCCTGAGGTATGGCCTGCCTGCCGCGTCGCAGAGAGGGGCGGCGCACGGCAGGCGAAGGACGAAGCTCAACACAGCAGAAGGACTTTTACGAAGCCGTCAGGGTATGACCGTTGCTATTCTGGCCTTTGCCTTTTAAGTTACCAGCTCATGACAGAACCGATTAAAATAACTCCACCGCTGAGTGATGCCGATATTGAGCGGTTGAAGGCCGGCGATAAGGTCTTGATTACAGGTGTACTGTATACGGCCAGGGATGCGGCGCATAAGAGGCTTATCGGTCTGCTGGACAAGGGCCTGGAGTTGCCTATAGATATCAAGGGGGCCATCCTCTATTACGTCGGCCCTACACCGGCGAAACCGGGACATATAATCGGTTCGGCGGGTCCGACGACGAGCGGGAGGATGGACGCATTTACACCAAGGCTTCTTGAGTTGGGCCTCAAGGCGACTATCGGCAAGGGACAGCGCTCAAATGAGGTTTTGGAGGCGATGAAGACCCATAAGGCCGTCTATCTTGCGGCCGTTGGAGGTGCCGCCGCCCTTATAGCCAGGGCCATCAAGAAGGTAGAGATAGTCGCCTATGAAGATCTTGGACCGGAGGCCATAAGGAGGCTTGAAGTGGTGGACTTCCCGGCTATAGTTGCCAACGATATATATGGCAATGATCTGTTTGAAATGGGTATGGAAAGCTATAAGCGATCGTGATGCGTATGGATCATATTAGACGGCTGCAAGCCGCTGGAAGAGGTTTCCAAATCCTGGAAATAGAGTGGTGTTATGAGGAGGGAATGCCTTTCCCTCGGACAGATGTGCGCGGCCAGGTAGGTTTATGAAGATAGATAGGGAAAAACTGCATAGTCCTTTTGTGGAACAGGTGGAGCGCGTAAGCGGTGAGGTCTTTGCCAACTGTTACCAGTGCGGCAACTGTACCGGTGGCTGCCCGGTCTCTTTTGCCATGGACTATGGTCCAAGCCAGATTATAAGGCTCTTGCAGCTTGGACAAGAGCAGCTTGTAGCAACGGCCAACTCCATGTGGCTGTGTGTGGGGTGCCTCCAGTGTTATTCCAGATGCCCCAAGGGTGTTAGTGCCGCCAGCATCCTTGAGGCCCTCAGACAGATGACGTTAAGGAAAGGGGAGGATCATGAAGATGTCGGGGGATTGCCGTTTCCTTTCCTTAAAGATGCACCGCAGCAGGCCATTATCTCAGGCTTCAGGAAATTTGTTAGTTGAAGAAAGTAATCGGTTGTCAGGTCTAGGTGAAGACGTACAACCGATTACGGGTAACCTATGATGATGAAGATACCCTACTATCCAGGTTGTACCTTAAATACCGTAGCCAAGGGCTTCGATGTCTCTGCGAGGGAGTCGGCTTTGGTTCTCGGCTTCGAGCTCAAAGAGCTCGATCAGTGGAACTGTTGTGGCGCCTCATTTCCGCTTACACCGGATAATGTCATGGGTCTGGCGGCTCCGGCGAAGGTGCTTGCCAATGCGAGCAGCGAGGGAGATGTAGTCGCGACGCTCTGTTCCGTATGTTACAACGTCCTGAAGCGTACTAACAAAGTGATGAGGGATGACAGAGATAGGCGGCGCGAGGTCATAAGCGGTTTCATAGAGGAGGAGTATGAAGGCGGGCTTGACGTGGTCCACTTCCTGGAGGTTCTCAGGGACAAGGTAGGCTTCGATAGGGTGAGGGGAGCCGTTAAGAGGCCGCTTAAGGGTATAAAGGCCGGCGCCTACTATGGTTGTATGCTCTTGAGGCCCTTTGATGACGTAGGCATAGACAATGCCGAGGCTCCGGTTATATTTGAGGACCTGTTGAGGGCCCTGGGCTGTGAGCCTGTCGAATTCCCGAACAAGATAGAGTGTTGTGGCGCCCACCTTGCTATGGGGGGTGAGGATATAGTCACGAGGCTCTCGTCCAACGTGATGGCCTCTGCGGCCGGTTCCGGCGCGGAGATAATAGTAACGAGTTGCCCCCTTTGTCAGTACAACCTTGTCAAGAGCCGGGAGAGGATGATGGAAGAAGGGGGGGATCTCCGTATTCCGGTCCTTTACTTCACTCAGATCCTTGGATTGGCCCTTGGACAGGATGAGGATATATTGGAGCTTGGGAGTGGTCTGCACGATATAAGGCCGCTCCTCGAAGAGAGGGGAATATAATATGTCCAGGATCGGTGTATTTGTCTGTCAGTGCGGGAACAACATAGCCTCTACCGTAAATACAAAGAAGGTTGCGGACGAGATGGCGAAGATCCCGGGGGTCGTCTATACGGGTGACTATAAATTTATGTGCAGCTCGCCCGGCCAGGAGATGCTCAAGGAGGTCGTGAAAGAGCATAAACTGGACGGGGTCATAGTCTCCGCCTGTTCACCGCACATGCATGAGAAGACCTTCAGAAAGGCCTGTGAATCCGCCGGATTGAACCCGTTCAGATGCGAGATAACAAATATTCGAGAGCAGTGTTCATGGGTTCACCATGATAAGACCAAAGAAGTCGGGACTATAAAGAGTATCGATCTTACAAGGATGACAATCGAGAGGCTCAAGAGGAACAGGCCATTGGAGAAGATCAATATTCCCATCAAGAAGAAGGCCCTTGTTATTGGTGGGGGCATAGCCGGTATACAGGCGGCCCTGGATATTGCGGAGGGTGGCAGGGAGGTTGTACTCGTAGAGAAGGAGCCTTCCATAGGTGGTAATATGGCGAGGCTCTCCGAGACATTTCCGACCATGGACTGTTCACAGTGTATTCTTACGCCAAAGATGGTAGAGGCGGAGCTGCATGAGAACATAACGATACATACTTGGAGTGAAATCGAGCGTGTCGATGGCTATATAGGTAACTTTACCGTCCAGATAAGAAAGAAGGCGAAGTACGTGAACGAGGATCTCTGTACAGGTTGTGGAGAGTGTATTGAGAAGTGTCCCTTTAAGGCTGATAGCGAGTTCGAGATGGCGCTGAATAAAAGGAAGGTGATCTACACTCCATTCCCGCAGTCGGTACCGAATATACCGGTTATAGATGCATCCAACTGTCCAAAGATCCAGAAAGACAAGTGCGGTGCCTGCGCCATAGTCTGCGGACCCAAGGCCATAGACTTCAAGCAAGAGGACAGGATCATAACAGAAGAGATAGGAGCCATAGTGGTCGCCACCGGCTACGAACTGATGCCTAACACGAGGTTTGGCGAGTATGGCTACGGCAGGATCAAAGACGTGATAAGCGGTCTCCAGTTTGAACGGCTGGCCTCTTCTTCAGGGCCTACAGGCGGGGAAATAAGGAGGCCGTCCGATGGAGAGATTCCGGAGAGTGTTGTATTCATACAGTGCGTGGGGTCAAGAGACGAGAAGAAGGGCGTCGCGTACTGTTCTAAGATATGTTGTATGTATTCGGCTAAGCACACCATGCTTTACAGGCACAAGGTACACGACGGCCAGGCATATGTCTTCTACATGGATATAAGGAGTGGCGGTAAGCGTTACGATGAGTTTGTAAGGCGTGCGATAGAGCATGATGGTGCGATGTATCTGAGGGGCCGCGTCTCCAGGGTCTATGAGAGAGGCGGCAAGACGATAGTTCAGGGCGCAGATACGCTGAGTGGCACCCAGGTGGAGATTGAGGCGGATATGGTGGTTCTGGCAACTGCCATAGTGGCCCGTAGCGGCGCCGATCAGTTGGCGCAGAGACTTGGGATAGGATATGATAAGTACAGTTTTTATAATGAATACCATCCCAAATTGAGGCCTGTTGAGACCGTTACGGCGGGAATCTTCCTCGCCGGCACATGCGTGGGGCCTATGGATATCCCGGAGTCGGTCAGTATGGGGAGCGCGGCTGCCGCAAAGGTGCTGAGTCTCTTTTCGGCGGACGAGATGGCGAGAGAGCCGATAACGGCCTTTGTTAATGAACCTATCTGCAATGCGTGCTGGGACTGCCTGAACGCCTGTCCCTACTCTGCTATCGAAAGTAAGGGGGTAAAGGACAGGAAGGGGAATATAGTCAGGTGGATTGCCAATGTCAATGATGGTGTCTGCCAGGGTTGCGGTGTCTGTGTGGCCGCGTGCAGGAGCAAGTGTATAGATCTGAAGGGGTACACAGATGAGCAGGTGTATGCGGCGATAAATGCGTTCTAAAGCCGGTTATCGGTTGTCGGTTATCGGTAAAAATGGATCTTGAAGGATTGAAGGTCTTTGAATTAGCCATAGTCTTTGAAGGTTTGTTTGAA
>WGFD01000220.1 GCA_015492395.1 Deltaproteobacteria bacterium
CGATACTACGCCATAGCGGACGGGCTTATGAGCATATTCCAGAGACATCCCGGCAGGATATACATCCAGTCACGGCCGGATAATGCACAAGCACAGTTTGTGCTCTTTACAGAATCACCCCCTTGAAAATTGGGGGAACTTCAGTTGCTTATCGTGTTGACTTCCAGCAACACACCTGATATCCTGTATGAAACGCTAGGGGAGCCTTATAGGGCTGAGAGTTCCGGAGTAATCCGAAAGACCCTGATAACCTGATCTGGTTAACGCCAGCGTAGGGAAGCGGCGAGACTTCACACTATTAATGATTGTTGTAGGTCGTCTTCCAGTGGCGGCTTTTTTATTTGCCATATATATAAGTACATGGATACAGACATGATAGAGGATATACTGGATTCAGCTAAGGGGCCTTCATCTGCGGAGTTCGACATGATCCTGGAACGTGCCGGCAGGATTGAGGGCCTTTCTCTAGAGGATAGCGCCAGGCTGCTTTCGATCGATGATGAGGGAATGCTGCAAAGGCTCACCAGGAAGGCCGGCGAGATCAAGGAAAGGGTCTTCGGAAGGCGTATAGTCCTCTTTGCGCCCCTTTACCTCTCTAATTACTGTACTAATAATTGCCTCTATTGTGGATTCAGAAGGGGGAACGATGATGCATATAGGAAGGCATTGACGGTGGAGGAGGTGGTTGGAGAGGCGAAGCTGCTTGAGGCAATGGGTTTTAAGAGGGTTCTCCTGGTGAGTGGGGAGGACAGTACGGCATCCGATCTGGGCTACATTATAGGGGCCGTGGAGTCCATTTACAGGGAGACCGGTATGAGGATTGTACATGTAAATGTACCGCCTATGGATGTGGGGAGTTTCCGGAGACTGAAAAAAAGCGGTGTCGGCGTCTACCAGTGTTTTCAGGAAACCTACCACAGGCCCACGTACGAAAGTGTTCATCCTTCCGGGAGGAAGAGGGATTACGACTATAGGGCCGGGGCCATGTACAGGGCCGTCGAAGCCGGTTTTGAGGATGTAGGGATAGGCGCGTTGCTGGGGTTGTACGACTACCGGTTCGACTGCCTGGCCACGATTGCCCATTCAAGGCAACTATACGAGAGGTACGGCGCACACGCGCACACCATATCGGTCCCAAGACTGCGCCCCGCTCCAGGCGCAGAACTGGCCGGGGCGCCGTTTGCCGTCGACGATAGTGACTTCAAGAAGGTTGTCGCCGTCTACAGGCTGGCCGTTCCCTCGGCCGGCGTGGTAGTCTCTACGAGGGAGAGCCGCGGCATCAGGGAAGAGGTGGTCCATGGGGGGGGCTCACAAATAAGTGCGGCCTCCAGTACCATACCGGGGGGATATGCGGGACCGTCCGGAGACGGACCGAATCCTGAAATGAAGGTAGGTGTGGAGCAGTTTAAGACCGATGACAATAGGAGCCTGAAGGAGGTATTAACCTCCATACTGAAGACGGGTCTGGTTCCGAGCCTCTGTACCGCCTGCTACAGGGTGGGCAGGACCGGTGAGAGTTTCACGGAAATGGCTCTCTCCAGTAAGATGGGGAGGTTTTGCAAGGCAAATTCCATTCTTACCCTTCAGGAGTATATACTGGACTGCGACAACATGAACGGCCTCCGGGAGTTGGGAATGAAGGCGATAGAGAAAGTGCTTGACGAGATCGGGGAGCCTGACTTCAGGAGAGAGGTGGCGGAGAGGCTCAAGGAGATAAGGTCCGGTAAGAGGGATGTATACCTCTAGGTATTGGGTGAACTTATGGAGGAGGAGGTAGAGATAAGGGTTAATGGGAAGGGGGTGTCTGTTCCTGCCGGCACTACCGTAAAGGGGTTGTTGGAGAGGCTGTGCATCGGTTCGCAGGGGCGGGCCGTGGAGGTGAACGGCCGGATAGTGACAAAAGGACGCCACGAAGATACCATCCTTGGGGGAGGTGACAGTGTGGAGATAATCCAGATGGTTGGTGGTGGATAGTATAAGAAAACATATCGGAGGAGACGATGCCGGAAACACTAAAGATCGGAGATAAGGAATTCAGGTCCAGGCTTATGGTCGGCACTGGCAAGTACCGGACCAATGAGGTGATGGTGGAGGCGCTGAGGGAGTCCGGCGCCGAAGTCGTAACCGTCGCGGTCAGGAGGGTCAATCTCGACAAGGAGGGTGAATCGCTCCTTAACCATATAGATGCGGACAGGTATACACTCCTGCCCAATACAGCCGGCTGTTATACGGCAGATGATGCCGTAAGGACGGCGAGGCTGGCCAGGGAGGCGCTTGACACACCGCTGATAAAACTGGAGGTTATAGGGGATGAGAGGACCCTCTTCCCCGATAACGAGGGCCTTCTCGAGGCGGTGCGGATACTGGTCAAGGAGGGATTCGTAGTGATGCCGTATACAAATGATGACCCGGTAATGGCCAGGAAGCTCGAGGACCTGGGATGTGCCGCGGTCATGCCCCTGGCGGCGCCGATAGGCAGCGGCCTGGGAATAAGAAACCCTTACAATATCAGGATAATACTCGAATCCGTTAAGATTCCTGTTATCGTCGATGCAGGCGTGGGGACGGCATCCGATGCGGCCGAGGCGATGGAGCTTGGGTGTGACGGCGTCTTGATGAATACAGGGATCGCGGGTGCAAGTGATCCTGTGGCAATGGCTAGGGCAATGCGTCTTGCCGTAGAGGCCGGGAGGCTTGCATACACCGCCGGCAGGATACCGAAAAAGCTCTACGCTACGGCAAGCAGCCCCATTGAGGGAACTATAGAGTAAAGGGAAGAGGTCCATGCATCCGGAACTGTTCAAATTTGGTCCTATCGAGATACGCTTTTATGGTCTGATGTACGTCATCGCCATCGTTGTCGGCAGTTACCTGATAAAGTCTGAGGTAAGGAGAAGGGCCATCGAGTTGACCGGTGATGAGGTGATGAACTTCGTCATCTGGACGGTCGTAGGTGGTATAGTGGGCGGGCGCCTTTACTACGTCCTGTTCAACTGGGGTTTCTACGCGTCTAACCCGCTGGAGATACCGGCGGTTTGGCACGGCGGTCTCGCCATACACGGCGGTCTCATCGGCGGCGCATCGGTGGCGTACGGATATCTTCGCAGACATAATATAGGAT
>WGFD01000221.1 GCA_015492395.1 Deltaproteobacteria bacterium
AAAAGGTGAGTCTCCTTTTTGGGTTTTCTTGCTGGTTAACCTGTTGGAGATTCTACCTTTTCCGACTTTACACTGCAATATGTTTACAATCGCTTGCAGGATTTAGTTACCATATAATGGTGGTCTTAGTCAACAATATATCCCATGCGACAAGCACCGCCATTATCTTTTTCTGTGAGTGTACTTTACTACCCTGACCTTTTCAAGGGTGATCAGGCCCTCTTCCACCATCTCATCCAGCTTCGGCAGTACTTCATCGATCTTCTCTTTGCTGTCGACCACTTCTATAACTATGGGGAGGTCCTGCGACAGCCGAAGTATGTGGTCGGTATGGTAGATACTGTGTCCACCGAAGCCTCCAACTCCCTTTAACACCGTCGCACCTGCCACGCCACTTTCCCGAAGCATCTCTACGATGGCCTTGTAAAGAGGCTGGTGGCCGTAGCTGTCGGACTCCCCTATAAATACCCTTATCAGAAGCTGTTCGTCTATTACTTTAGCCATGCCGACCTCATATAGATCTGGCGAGGGCAAAGCCGGCAAAGGCAAAGCCCAGGCAGAGCGCCATATTAAGAGTTATATTGAGAGAGGCAAGGATGGTGCTGCCGTCTTCAAGGAGTCTCAAGGTCTCGTAGCTGAATGAGGAGAAGGTCGTGAACGCACCGAGAAAACCGATGCCGAGAAAGATTCTCGCCTCGTCGGATATCAATGAGCTCCGGCTGCTGAACTCCATAATGAATGCGAGGAGAAAAGAGCCTATAATGTTGACTGCAAGGGTGCCGTATGGTAGCAGGGTGCCTGTGGACCTGTGTATTAGTCCCGATACCAAGTACCTGGAGATGGCACCGAAGAAGCCAGCTATTCCTATGTATAGGACCATTTTCACCCTCAATAAATATCACCTCGTATCGATTAAATCAAGCGGCAATAAGGGGCATATGTAACATTCCTTGACAACTCGTGATAATTTAATAAAATCTAGGCATAAAGCAAAGGAGTGGTGTGTGATGTCCATCAGAGGATTATGGTGGTACCGGGAGTGTGTTTACCTCCACGAGGGTGGTGAGTCGCCGGGCGTATACCCTCAGTGCCATGTGCCGAGCGGTGCGTTCCCAGAGGTTTCCGGTGTATGACCGCAATGGCAGTAACCCCTTGATTGTGGGAGAGATAGAAGGACGCATAGCGGAGAGGGGTAAGATAGGTTTCGATGAGTTTATGGAGGTCGCCCTCTATCTGCCCGGAGGTGGATACTACACGTCCGATCGAGACAGGTGGGGAAGAGGGGGAGACTATGTGACGAACCTCGATGCCGGTCCGCTTTTCGGAAGGATGGTTGCGGTACAGCTCTATGAGATGTGGCAGGTCCTTGCTGCTCCGCACCCCTTCAGTTTGGTTGAGGTTGGAGCGGGAAGGGGGACACTCTCGATGGGTATCCTGACCGTATTAAAGGAACTCTATCCCGACATGTACAGTGCGGTGGATGTAGCGGTGGTGGAGAAGAACCCGTATCACAGGAAGGGGTCTGTCGGTAAGATCTCCTGGTATGAGGACATCGGGGCAGTCCGTCCGGAAATTGTCGGTTGTGTATTGTCGAACGAGCTCATAGATGCCCTTCCCGTCCACTTGCTGGTCCAGCAGGATGGGTTGAAGGAGATATTTATAGGTATTGAAGGAAGTGATTTTGTCGAGATCGTCGATGAACCGTCTACCCATGTGCTTGTTCAATACCTGGACCGTGTAGGGGTTACGCTCGAGGAAGGACAAAGGGTTGAGATAAACTTAAAGGCGCTGGATTGGATACGGAGAGTTGGTGACATGATCAAGGAGGGGTTTATTATGACAATCGATTACGGATATGGTGCGGCGGAATATTTCGGGAACAGGAGAAGAGGGACCCTCTTGTGTCACCACAGGCATGCCGTGAATGAAAACCCTTACGTGAGGGTAGGCAATCAGGACATTACAAGCCATGTCGACTTTACGGGTCTGGCCCTGGCTGGGGCCGAAGCCGGTCTTGAAGTTACTGGATTCACAACGCAGTTTCACTTCCTATGGTCCCTTGGTATATTGGAGGAGTTGAAAGAGGTCAGCGCCTTTGACGATAACGGGATCAACTCCCTATTAAAAAACCAAGAGGTAAAGAGGCTTATTATGCCCGGCGGTATGGGTGAAACGTTCAAGATCCTGGTGCAGCATAAAGGTGTTGAGGTAGTGGGACTGAAAGGTTTTAACATGAGGGACTTCAAGGAGGCGTTATGAACGATGAGAGCAACCCGACAAGCCCTGAATGGTCTGTCGAAGAGTGGACCACGGAGTGGACCATACGTGTGGGCAAGGCATATCTGTGCCAGGTCTGCGGGACGATGGTGATGGTCACCAAAGGTGGTGTAGGGGTAATAGAACCGAAGTGCTGCTCAAGGGATATGGAGGAGGTCTCCCGTCCGGATGATATCAGGTAACAGACGAGGCAGGGTATACAGATGTCCCATATGCGGGGCGGAGCTGTCGGTTATAAGGGGCGGAGAAGGTGTCTTGGCGCCGGTGTGTTGCAATACCAGGATGGAACTCCTTGGTAGATCCAATACCGTTTATCGTTGCAGTATATGCGGGAGCGAACTTATGGTGATAAAGGATGGTGGCGGTAAGCCGGAGCCGGTCTGTTGCAACGAGAAGATGCAAGTAATAGGAGGTAATGCTTGATTTTTTATGGCGGGTTTAGTATTTTCCCTATGAATACTCAGAAAGGGAGCGTGGCGTATGTTGGAAATTGAAAAAAAGAAAGAAAAAAAGCATGTTTGTGCCATCTGTGGCAAGCCGTCGGAGACGACGATCTGCCATGCCTGTGAAGATAAGATAAGGGGCGAAGCGTTAGAGAAGAAAAAGGAGATCGAAAAGGCGGGCATTACCGACAAAGGCAGACATTAAGGAGGGCCGGCAGATGATAGAAAAGATCAAGGAGAAGCTCGACATTGCCTACAAGACGGAGGTGAACGGTTACAGGTTTTACTTAAACGCAGCGAAGATGGTTGATGATAAGCATGGTAAGAATATGTTCCAGCACCTCGCCAAAGACGAGCTTGAACATATAAAGGTGGTCCATACCATCGGAGAAGAACTGAGGGCCGGGAAGAAATGGCCCAGATATGAGGATGTGTTGAAGAGCGGCGGGACACTCGACATTGAGGCGCTACCGGTATTTCCCGAAGGAAACAAGGCCATAGAGGGCATGAAGGGGGCTGCCGATGAGCTTCATGCGCTCGACGTAGGCATCGGGGCCGAGGAGAGGTCCATAGAGCTCTACCTCGATATCTTGAAGGCGGCCGAGGATCCGGATGAGAAGGCGGTGTTGGAGAGGCTTGTCGAGATGGAGCGGGGACACCTGAAGCTCCTGAGATGGGAGCATGAGTCGCTTACGAACAGCGGATTTTGGTGTGATATGATGGGGTTTAGTGTGGAGAAGGAGATGTAATGGGCGTATATGATGCCATAGTAGTTGGTATGGGCCCCGGTGGCGCCATGGCCGCTTATCGTCTGGCCTCCGAAGGCCTCAGCATTCTGGGCATCGACAAGGAGAGGTTCCCGCGGTATAAGTCCTGCGGTGGTTGTATATCCTCTAAGGTGCTGCGCGTGATAGACTTCGATATAGAAGATGTGATTGAAGATGAGGTCTATGGAGCCACCTTTACATACAAGTCCAATAGGACGGTAGACATACTTTGTGATAAACCTGTAGGGTTCAATGTGATGCGTGACAAGTTCGACAAGCTTCTCTTGGACAAGGCGAGGGCGGCAGGGGCGGAGGTGATCGAAGGGGAGCGGGTCAAGGAGGTCATGGAGGAAGGAGGGGCGGTGTCGGTCTTGACCGATTCAGGCAAGCGCTTCATGGCGAGGTGCCTTGTGGGTGCCGATGGAGCGGGAGGTATCGTTGGTCGTGAGATATTGAAGTTGAACCCGAAGGAGTGCGCCGTTTCCATAACTGCCGAAGTTCCGATCAGGAGGGATTCGGAAAATGGCCTGGACGGCAGGCTTTATATAGATTTCGGGAGTGTGCCTTACGGCTACAGTTGGGTCTTCCCAAAGAAGGATTTCCTGTCGGTGGGCCTGGCAACCGAGGCGAAGAGGCTTAAGAAGGGGATTAAGGAGTATCTGGCGGACCTGTTCAACACACATGAGGCGCTCCGGGGGTTTTATGCCGAGGAGACCACCGGCTGGACCATCCCTATCTACTACAGTGAAGCGCAGAAGGTGGTCAAGGGAAGGTGCCTGGCCGTGGGAGATGCCGGTCACCTGGTGGATCCTTTTCTGGGAGAGGGCATATACTTCGCCATGAAGACCGGTGAGATGGCCGCCGAGGTCATAGCGTCGCAGGCTGCTAAAGGCCATGTCGACCTTACACCTTACCAGGAGATGGTGGAAAGGGAGTTCTTCAGTGAATTTGAGGCGGCTAGCAAGTTGAGCAAATTAGTTTACAGCCACCCAAGGATGTGGTACGCGACCATGGAGGGCAGTCCTCACATCATGGAAAGATACTTAATGGTTATTAGAGGAGAAGAGACCTACACGACCTTTTATAGGTGGCTGGTAAGCAAGCTTAAATCAAGACCATGGAAATTGGCACAAGGATGGTTTAAAAGCAGATTATTGCCTGCCTGATTGGGATGAGGAAGATTCCCGGGATTACATCCGTAACTTACCACCGCGCCGCTGTATAGTGGCTGCGAAGATTCCGTAACTTTAGCATAAGGAGAAAGGCTTGAAGGTACCGCTAATAGACTTAATCGCCCAGTACAGGACTATAAAGAGCGAGGTTTTGCGGGAGATAAAACGGGTGTGCGACAATCAGGCATTTGTTTTGGGCGAACATGTCAAGGGTCTTGAGGAAGAGATCGCCGGATACTGCAAGTCCAAATACGCGGTGGGAGTCGGATCCGGGACGGATGCCATACTGCTCTCCCTCATGGCTGCCGGTGTGGGTCCGGGCGATTCGGTAATAACCACGCCATACACCTTCTTTGCCACCGTGAGCTCCATTACGAGGTTGGGGGCCAGACCTGTGTTCATTGACATAGAGCCCGATACGTACAATATGGATGCGGATGCTCTCGAAACACTCCTGAAGCGCAGGAGAAGGGGTGTAAAGGCGATAATCCCTGTACACCTCTTTGGGCAATGCGCGGAGATGGGGACTGTCAATTCCATTGCTCGCAGGTATGGCTTGAAGGTGATCGAAGATGCGGCACAGGCTATAGGCGCGGAGTATAAGGGCAAGCCGGCCGGGTCGCTTGGTGATACCGGCTGCTTCTCGTTTTACCCGTCGAAAAACCTCGGTGGTTTCGGCGACGGGGGGATGGTTACCACAAACAGCAAGAGACTTGCCGATATGGTACGGATGTTGAGGGTGCACGGCAGCAATGTTAAGTACTACCACAGATTTGTGGGTATCAACAGCAGGCTTGACGAGATCCAGGCCGCCGTCCTGAGGGTGAAACTAAGACGCCTTGATGTTTGGGGCGAGAAGAGGATCGCTAATGCCAAGAGATACAACGGACTCTTCTTGAAAGCCGCTATTCCCCAGCTACTCTCCACACCGGTGGTGAGACCCCATTGCCGATCGGTCTTCAATCAGTATGTTATCAGGATAAAGATGAGGGATGAACTGAGAAGGTTCCTGGCGAAGAATGGGATAGGCACGGAGATATACTATCCCGTCCCACTCCACCTCCAGGTATGTTTTAAGGGGTTAGGCTATAAGAGAGGGGACTTTCCGGTCTCGGAGAAGGCGGCGAAAGAGACGCTGGCGCTGCCCATCTATCCGGAGATCCGGGCAAAAGCCCAGCGATACGTTGTGGAGAGG
>WGFD01000222.1 GCA_015492395.1 Deltaproteobacteria bacterium
ATCCTGCACGACATTGCCAGGGATGAAGGCTGCGCAGTGGTGATCGTCACCCATGATCCGCGCATCGAGGAGGTGGCTGACCGGGTTCTCTGGCTCGAAGACGGCGCACTGCGAGACCGCAAGAGCGAGCTTCACGCCTGGGCCATGGATCCGGTTTGCGGCATGCGGGTGGATGAGTGGACGGCATCGATCATTGCTGAATATCGTGGCAGAAGGTTTGTGCTGTGCTCGGAGAGATGTCTGATTCGCTTCAAGGCACAGCCGGAAAAATATATCGATAAGCCTGATCTTTGAAAACCAAGCTTTAATTCGGACCGGCTCCCCCTGATGCGCCCCTTTCAGGAGGTCAATGTAGTAAATTTTGTCATGCTAACAGGCGACGACATGACCATTAACTAGGCATGCAGATCGGCTGCGTCATGGCCAAGGCCTGACCGGAAGACAAGTCGAGGAGATAAAAACTCCAGAATGAAGGACATACTACCTGCATAGCTCTTACAACGACCTCAATTGTGGTCCTTATTCGCCATGAAAAGTATTCAAGAATATTGTGATCGGTCGATATATATACTCTACTGTGCCGGCAACAGGTGCGCCATCTGCCCGGCCGACAAACTCGTTGAATCTTTTATTTATTGATGATATCCAATGAAGTAAATAATTAGTAGGCACTTAGAGTGAAGAAAAAATCCTTCTGAGAATGCGCGATCGGAACTGTATGTTTCTTACGGTTGAAGATTCCCCCGTGTCGTACCTTGCTGCGGGGAGTTTCGGTATGTCCAGAGATGTGGCTCTTGGATCGGATGGAGGGTGAATGTTTTTGGTGAAGAATGATAAATACGGGGGGTTCATACAGCGATTCAAAGGTATCTTCTATAGTTGCGATACCAGCTTGAGACCGCTCTTCTTCGGAGGGGCTGTCGAGGCCATCACGGGGTATTCCGACAGCGAACTGCTCAGAGGTATGCCGGAGTGGGAGCAGATAATACACCATGACGACAGGCCGGAGGTACATAATACGAGGGAGCGGCTCTGCTCGACTCCTGATTGCTCCTTCGAGATAGAGTACAGGATACTGCGCCGCGACGGAGAAGTGGTATGGGTGAACGAGGTAGTCAACAACGTCTGTGATGACAACGGCAATCCCATCATGCTCCAGGGGATCATCTACAATATTTCCGCCAGGAAGGACGCAGAGGAGGAACTGCGGAATATAGTAGAGAAGACCTCGTATGTCACCGGTAAGGACTTCTTTGCCGCCCTCACTTCCAGTCTGGCAAAGTTATTCAATGTGCGCTATGCCCTCATCGGCGAACTTATAGACAACGGTGACAGGATAAGGACCATGGCGGTTTGGGACCATGACCACATTGCCGGCAATTTTGAGTACGACATAGCCGATACCCCATGTGAAGCCGCGATCTTCAGGGAGAAGTGCTTTTATCCCCGGAGGGTGATAGAGTCTTTTCCACAGGACCATATACTGAAAGAAAAAGGTATTGAGGGATACTGGGGGGTCAGGCTCAACGATTCGATCGGTAATGCAGTCGGGCTGTTGGTTCTCATGCACGATAAGCCGATGGTCAGAGGACAGAATGCCGGCGCTATGCTGGACGTATTCGCCGCCCGTGCCGGCTCTACCCTTGAACGTGTACATATAGAAAAGATGCTCAAGAAGAAAGAGGACAGCCTGATAGAGGCACAGCGAATAGCCCATCTGGGTAACTGGGACTGGGATATAGCCAAGAATAAGCTATATTGGTCCGAAGAGATGCACAGTATATTCGGGGTTGAGCAGGATGGATTCGGCGCCACATATGGGGCATTCCTCGATTGTGTCCACCCTGACGACAGAGAACTTGTAAAGAGGCATATCTATGGCGCCCTTTATGACAGAGAGACGTACAGTGTAGATTACCGTATCATTCGGCCGGACGGATCGGAGCGGATCCTGCACGGGCAGGGCAAGGTCGTCTACAATGGCAATAACATGCCTGTTCGTATGATAGGAACCGTGCAGGATATAACGGAGCGTAAGCAGGTCGAAGAGGCATTGAAGATACGGGTGTCACAACAGGCGAAGGTCGCTGAATTCGGCCAGTATGCGCTTGGGGGTCCTGACCTTACTGACCTCTTCGATACTGCCGTAAAGCTCGTCGCAGCAACCTTTAAGGTTGAATATGCCAAGATCCTTGAGTTTTTCCCCGACGCCGATTCACTCCTGCTCGTAGCCGGTATAGGGTGGGAGGAAGGGTTGATCGGGACCGCCAGGATCAGCGCCGGAAAGCGTTCGCAGGCAGGGTATACCATGCTCTCAAGCGATCCTGTTATAGTAGAAGATTTTCCGACGGAACCGCGCTTTGACGATCCCGAACTCCTCCGTAACCATAATGTGATAAGCGGTTTGAGCGTTATCATCCACGGAAAAGGCGGCCCTTTCGGGGTGTTCGGCGCCCATACCTCTTCGAAGCGGATATTCACTAAGGATGACGTTAACTTCCTGCAGGCCCTTGCCAATATACTCGCGCAGGCTATAGACAGGAAGCGTTCAGAGGAGTCCTTGGAGGCCGAGAGGGGGCGTCTTGCCGTAACGCTCCGCAGTATAGGCGAAGGTGTGATAGCGACAGACATAGACGGGAAGGTCGTGCTTGTAAACAGATCTGCGGAAGAAATCACTGGATGGATCCAGGAGGAGTCATTGGGGAAGGGATGCCTGGATGTGCTGAAGCTTCTTTCCGAGAACGGAAGATACCGTCCCGAAGGCTTTATCAGAGATGTATTGACTAACGGAGAGAATATCGATATGGCCGGCTGCATGTTGGAGTCCCGTAACGGCAGCCGGAAGATGCTCACATTGAGCGGCGCGCCTATCAGAGACCACAGGGATAATATCATCGGTATGGTCATTGTCTTTAACGACATAACCTTGAAGAAGAAGATCGAAGAGGAGATGTTGAAGTCTTCCAAGCTTGAGTCGCTCGGCCTGCTTGCCGGCGGGATAGCCCATGATTTCAATAATATATTGACCGCCATAATGGGCAATATCTCCATAGCGAAGATATGTCTGAACAGAGAGAGCAAGGCCTTTGACAGGCTGGTGGAAGCGGACAAGGCGGCCCAGAGGGCAAAGCTCTTGACCCAGGAGTTACTCGCCTTCTCTAAGGGGGGCGCTCCGGTCAGGAAGAATGTCGCCATAAACGGATTCCTCATGGACTGGTGCCGTTTCGCTCTCAGGGGCTCCGACGTGCAATGTGACTTCCATATATCGGAGGAACCGCTGTACGCGGATATCGACAAGGAACAGATATGTCAGGTCATCAATAATCTGGTCATTAACGCCAGGCAGGCGATGAGAAAGGGCGGTGTCATCCGCTTCAAGGCCGAGAATGTGATGATATACAAGGACAGCTACCTGCCCTTGAGGCCGGGAAAGTATGTGAAGATAACGATCAGGGATCATGGTGTAGGGATCCCGAACAAGGATATGCCTAATATATTCGACCCATACTTTACGACGATGGAGGGCGGGAGCGGATTGGGGCTTACCGCTTCCTACGCGATTGTCAAGAACCACAACGGCTACATAGCCGTAGACTCCGTAGTCGGACAGGGGACTACCTTCGATGTATACCTGCCGGCCGCGGAAAATGAGTCCGGGACTGAACCCGACATTGTCATGAGAGGCAGCGGGAGGATACTTGTCGTTGACGATGAGGCTATAGTGAGGGATACGGTTGGGACCATGCTCAGGAGTATCGGGTACAGGGTTGAATTCTCCAAGGATGGCGAGGAGGCCATAGACGCCTACAAAAAGGCGAAGGAGTCGGGTGAGCCGTTCGATGCGGTCATATTGGACTTGACCATACCGGGGGGGCTTGGTGGAATATCCGTAATGCAGAGGCTTCTTGATATAGACCCTGGGGTTCGGGCCATCCTGTCCAGCGGCTACTCGAACGACCAGGTCATGTCGAGCTTCAGTGATTACGGTTTCAGTGACTTTATCGCAAAGCCCTACAGTATTGGAGAGTTGAGCAAGGTGCTTCGCACTACTATAGCGAAGAGACGCTAGCTCCCCCATAAAAAGGAGGTGTAGAAATGCTTTTTGCAGAAGTCAGAAAGATGGCCAAGGATTTGGGTGTCAAGGTCGGGAGGGTCAAAAAGGTGGAGCTGATCCGGGAGATACAGAGAAGGGAGGGAAACTTTCCATGTTTCGGAACCGCCGAGGGCTATTGTGACCGCTATGATTGTGCCTTCAGGTCGGACTGCCTCGCTGGAAGATACTGATGCCGCTGGAAGAGTGGAATAGATGACCGTCTCGCGGTTCCCCCTGTGTAACGGCAACTCGACAAAGCCGGCGGTCTGAGTACGGCCGTTTTGACCGGTAACCTTCCGTTCATCCTCCTGATAAACCTTCTTTTTATTAAATACTCAATTTTCACTCTATGCTGCCGATGAATAATATACGTTCAGTCTGTTCTGGTGGATTAATTCGATTTTTTCTTGACACGCTGGATGCATCTACAGTAGGAATGTGGAAGATATAACTGTAGAAAAATAGATTTAAAAACATTTTTCTTTACGATGAAGACCTCTCAGGTATTAAAAAGGATAGGGATCCCAAGGCATAAACTCTACTACCTTGAACAGAAGGGCTACATAAGGCCCAGGCGTATCCCTATGGGTGATTTGGAGGCCAGAGAGTACAGCAGGATGGATGTCAGGAAGATCGAGATCATATGGAAGTTCCTGCAGAAGGGTTTTAAGCACAAGACCGCTTATCAGAAGACTATGGAAGAGCTCAAGAGTGGCGCGGATACAGATTAAGTGACCGTAAGGGGGACTATGTATGAAAGATTCTTCTTCTTGACGGAGAACCCGTTCCATGTGACGCCTGATACCAGGTTTCTCTACCCGGGCAGGTGCCATAAGGAGGCGATGGATCTTCTCCTCTTCGGCATATTGAAGAGAAAGGGGTTCATTCTCCTGACCGGAGAGGTGGGCACCGGCAAGACGACCATATGCAGGAGGCTCCTTAATAAATTAAGCGCCAATAAGGTCGCCACAGCCCTTGTTTTAAACCCCCTCTTCTCAAAGGAGGAACTTCTCGATACCGTTCTTGAAGACTTCGGTATAGAGGCCGGGAATGCCTCTATGAAGGGGAGGGTAGATGCCCTCAACGGATTCCTGATCAGGAAGGCCTCTACCGGGGGTAATGCGGCACTCATTATTGATGAGGCCCAGAACCTTTCACCCGACACACTGGAGATGGTGAGACTCTTGTCGAACCTTGAAACTGAGAAGATGAAGCTTTTACAGATAGTCTTGTCGGGACAGCCGGAACTGAAGGACAAGTTGCGTCTGTCAGAGCTTAGACAGCTTGATCAACGTATCGCCGTAAGGTGCCACATAGAACCGCTGGACAGGGAAGATACGGGAAACTATATACACAACAGGCTCTCTTTGGCCGGCGGCGATGGCAATGTCAAGTTTACGGCTGAGGCCGTTTCAATTATATTTATCTTGAGCGGCGGGGTCCCCAGGGCGATAAACCATATCTGTGACAGGGCGTTGACGGCGGCATTTGTGGCTGATACCAGGACCGTGGATAATGGGATTATGAAGATGGTCAAGGGGGATCTCGCTAGAGAGGATGACCGCGGGTATGATAAGAGGGGTTCTGCGGGACGTCACAAGGAGAGGGGGAGATACACCGGATACCTTATCGGGTCTGGTATAGCTGTAGTAGCCCTGCTCCTCTATCTCCTTTTCGCTTTGTCACCGGTATGGAGAACATATCTGCTTACGAGGGACAGTACGTTGGAAAGGGATGCAGGCGGTGTGACGTACAAAGGGTTGGCCGGCCAAGAAGCCGGGCTTGCAAGGCAAGGACCTCCAAGGTAGCGGGTGGAAACGATGAGTTTAATGCATGATGCACTGAAGAAATTGGAAGAAGGCGGTGGGGGAGGCAATGATGGTCCGGCCGTTTCCGCCTCGAGGGGAAAGGGCGGCTGCTTCTATAAGATCTTCGTCGCCATGGTAGTCTTTATCGCCTCACTGGCCGCAGCCGCCGCAACGCTCTACCTTTTCAAGCGGATGGGTGTTGGCAGGTGGGCGCCGGATCCGGTACCGATAAATAGCGGGATATCTGAAGGAAAGGATGCAGGCCATTCCCCGGCGCCAAGGGACTCACTCTCCGAGGGCCGCATGGACGGGGCCAGGGCACACAATCTTCGAGGAATAAAGGCGTACATGTCCGGAGACTTGGAAGATGCGCTTGCAAACTTCGAGAAGGCCATAGACATGTTTCCGGCATATGCCGAGGCCCATAACAATATCGCACTGGTCTACGAGAGGTTGGGTGAGAGGGAAAAGGCAACGGATTCCTACAGGACGGCCATAGAATTGAGGCCCGACTATCCTGAGGCCCTTAACAACCTCGGCGTACTGATAGACGAAGACGGCAATACGGCGGAGGCTGTTGAGCTCTACCGGCGGGCCTCCGATATCGATCCCTCATACCCTGATCCTTACCTGAATATGGCGATTTCCTATGAGAAGGCCGGGAGCTTGAGGGATGCGATATCTAGTTATGAGGCCTTTATATCAAGGACGGATCCGGACAGCGAGGTGTCGAGGAAGCTCACAAGGAAGGTGACACTCATGAAGGCCCTCTATCTTGAGAAGATGGGAGGGTAGGGCGAGTGATCGTACCTTTCGATAGAGGCTTGATAGGGATCGACATGGGTTCCTATTCCATCAAGATTGTAAAGTTGAGGGGCAGATCAGGCAACTACATCCTCGAAGCCGCCGTTCATGTGAGACTTGGCATGGATTGCGAGGGCGAAGAGGTGCCGGGCGGGATAATAAGGGAAGCGGTAAGGTCCAATGGCGTAAGAGGGCGCGGCATAGCCACTGCTGTCGGTGCCAGCCACTTGACGACGAAACAGATGTCTTTGCCCGCCATGCCGAAAAGGGATCTTAAGGAAGCGGTAAGGTGGGAGATGAAAAGGGACAGCAACGCGGATCCAAAGGATATGGTTATAGACTATTCGATAACCGGCGAGACCTCGCAGGAAGGGGCCAAGACCCTCTCCATATTGGCCTTCGGCGCCCAGAAGGGGTACGTAGAGGAACTTATCAAGATACTCTCCGCCGTACCCATCGATGTCATGGTGGTCGATGCGGCGCCGATGTCCCTTTTGGCTGCGTTTTGCATCAATAACAAGGTGGAGAACGGCGTGAACTATGCCCTTATAGATGTAGGCGCGTCTAACACAACGCTCGTCATTGTAAAGGATGGAGTGTTAAGGTTCGTCAGGAATATACCCCTCGGCGGAATGGATATGACCGACGCTATCGCTGAAAGGAAGTCTCTCAGCAGGACAGAGGCGGAAGAGGAGAAGATGAGGCATGGACTGAGCCGGGACACTAATATAAGCGGGCCGCTTCTTGAGATCATGGACAGGCTCTCCACGGAGATCAGCCGGTCCTTTGACTACTACCAGGCCCAGTTTAAGAAGGAGAGTATAGGGAAGGGCTTTCTTTCCGGCGGATCGTCGAAGTTGAAGGGCGTGGAGGACTATCTGAGCAACGCGCTGAACTTTCCCTGTTTTGTGGATGATCCGTTAAGAGGTGTGAAGATACCGATGGGTTTTGATATAGACTCCATCAGGGCGTACCTGCCGACATTTTCAGTGGCCCTGGGTCTCGCAAGCAGGAGGGCATAGCTCCATGATAGACTACGTGAATCTTCTTCCGGAGTACTTGAAAGAACAGCGCTTCACGAGAAAACTCAAGGTTTTGCTCATGGCTGTTGCCGTACTGTATGTACTGGCTGTTGCCGGGTTTTACACATACCAAATGGTCGCTATCCGTAAGGAGGCTCTTTCCATAGCGGTCCTTAAGAGGGAGAAGGAGAGTATCATAAAGCGCTATGTGACATATCAGGAGATACGGAATAAGACGGGCCTTATAAAGAGGAGCGAGGACGATATCAAGAGGAGGATGGCGGTAGTCTCAAGCCTTCTCGATTCCCAGACACCATGGTTTCAGATACTGAGGTTTATCAGCAGAACTATTCCGGACAAGGTCTGGTTGTCGAGCCTTTCCACCTCGGATGTTGGTGGCAAGGGGAAGGTTGTCCGCTTCGGAGGCACGGCCGCCTCCAACGGCGCAATAGCGGAGTTCATCTTTACCCTGGAGAACTCCAGGTTCTTCCGTGATGTCGATCTCATATATTCACAGAAGAAAGAGGTGAATGACCCTGTCCTCTTCGACTTCGAGATCGATGCCGGGGTGAGATCCGTTCGCCAAGAGAGGTAACTGAAAGATGGATGTGTCGTTGAAGGGGCTTGGAGATACGGTAGGCGCCAGCGGCTGGATGGCCAGGGTCGGCGTCCTCAAGAGGGAGATCCTGATTCTGCTTATAGTTCTGTCGTCTACGAT
>WGFD01000223.1 GCA_015492395.1 Deltaproteobacteria bacterium
GGATATGCCGCCATTTTCAATGGCTGTAAGTCATTGAAAATGTGAGAAAAAGAAAAATCGCACTTTTTCTTTTTCGTCTCTGAATAATTCAGGGATGAATTATTCAGAGGTTCCTTAATGATAAGATAGCATATCTTACATGCATCTTACAGTGGAGTTTGGGGGCGTGGGGGATAGGTTTGACCATGGCCCTTGATACGGTTTATGAGGCTGCCGTTTTTTTAATGTGAAAAGGAGGACCTTCTTGACAGCCTGCCGTAATTTGTTATTCTTAGTTTATAATAGCGGTAATAATATGCCAATAGCGAGGTGGTATTTCTGATGGGTAAAGGCGGACTTTTGATAGTCGATGTGCAAAATGATTTCTGTCCCGGTGGCGCTCTCGCGGTGCCGGATGGTGATAAAGTGGTGCCTGTCCTGAACAGGTACATAGAGATCTTTCAGCGAGCAGGCCTGCCGGTCTACGCCTCCAGGGACTGGCATCCGGCGAAGACCAGGCACTTTAAGCGGTTCGGCGGTTTATGGCCTCCACACTGTGTGAAAGAGACGGAGGGGGCGGAGTTCCACCAGGGGTTGAGGCTTCCCGAAGAGTCAATAGTCATCACCAAGGGTGAAGGGCCGGATGAAGACGGCTATTCAGCCTTTCAGGCGGTGGACCCCGATGGAAGGATCTTTTCCGAAACACTGAAAAGGGCCGGTGTGACGCATCTCTACGTCGGTGGTCTGGCTACCGACTACTGTGTCAAGGCCTCCGTCCTCGACGCGATCAGGGAGGGTTTTAAGGTCACCGTCCTTGCCGATGCCGTGAGGGGCGTTGACCTGGAGCCCGGCGACTCCGCCGGGGCATTGGAGGAGATGCTGAAAGCAGGCGCGAAACGGACTACCATAGAGGAGATCAGGCTGGAATGAAGGGGAGGCTGAATAAGGGAGAGACCGTGTTGGACCTGCTTGCGGGTGAATTCTCGGAGGCTAAGATCGCGTTGAACTTTTCCACTCCGCTGGAGCTTCTGGTGGCCACGATACTCTCGGCCCAATGCACGGATGATCGCGTTAACAGAGTGACTCCTGATCTCTTCAAGCGCTACAGATCAGCGAGGGATTACGCCGAGGCGGATCAGGCTGAGCTTGAAGCGGTGATAAAACCTACCGGCTTCTACCGGAACAAGGCGAAATCAATAATAAACTGCTGCAGGAAGTTGCTCGAAGACTTCAATGGTGAGGTGCCGGACCGAATAGATGAACTTACCACCCTGCCCGGCGTTGGCAGAAAGACGGCAAACGTTGTTCTAGGTGCGGCGTTCGGCAAGAATGCCATAGCGGTCGATACGCATGTCAAGAGGGTCGCGAACCGTTTAGGCCTCACGGATGAGAGCGACCCGGAGAGGATAGAGATGGATCTTAGGAGGATTATTCCTGAGGCACGGTGGACAGAGGCCACAATGATCTTCATCCTCCATGGAAGGCATACCTGTACAGCCAGAAAGCCTAAATGCGCCAACTGTGCCGTACGAAGCTACTGCGACTACTTTAAAAAGGAGCTCCAAGATGAGTAGCTCCGGCATTGTGGAGGAGAAGGTCCGCAACCTCCCCACTTTGCCCGGCGTGTACATGTTCAAGGACGGGAAGGGGAAGGTTATCTATGTAGGCAAGGCCAAGGTCCTCAGGTCAAGGGTCAGGTCCTATTTCCAAAAGAGCGGTGATACCAGGCATACCATAAAATTTCTTGTCTCTAAGGCCCGTGACATAGACTTTATAGTGACGGCAAACGAGCAGGAGGCCCTCATCCTGGAGGATACACTCCTTAAAAGGTACAGGCCCAGATACAACATTCGCCTTAAGGACGATAAGACCTATGTGAGCATAAAGATCACCACCGGTGAGAGCTTTCCCAGGATCCTCGTTACGAGGAAGATCAAAGATGACGGCAGCCGGTATTTCGGCCCATTCACTTCCGCCCAGAAGGTTCGGGAGACCGTCAAGTTTCTGCGTTCAATATTTCCGCTGCGTGTATGCGGGCCGGCGGAGTTCAACAACAGGATAAGACCATGCCTGGATTACCAGATCGGCCTCTGCAGTGGACCCGCGGTAGGTCGCATCTCCAGGGCGGACTATAGAGAACTGGTGGATGAAGCCATAATGTTCCTGGAAGGGAGGAACCAGAGACTTCTTAGGGTGTTGAAGAAGAAGATGGGCTGGGCCTCCGAAGAGATGGAGTTCGAGAGGGCAGCCGCTATAAGGGACCAGATAGCATCCATTGAGGAGACGCTGAAGGAACAGAAGGTGGTTTCCAGGCGCAAGGTGGATCAGGATGTCTTTGCATATATAGTTGAAGGGGATCTCTTTTTGGTGCAGGCCATGTTTATAAGGGACGGACGTCTCGTCGGAGGCAGGGACTTTTCCTTCGGGTATATGGACATCCCCATTGAGAGTCTCCTCTCATCCTTCATAAGCCAGTTCTATGGCAGGGGAAATTTTATACCGGATGAAGTTATTGTGCCGGTCGGAGTGGAAGACGGTGACATAATACAGAAGTGGTTGTCGGCCAAGAAGGGGCGCAGGGTGTATTTGACCTCCCCGGTCAGGGGGCATAAGGTCAAACTCCTGAGGATGGGTGAGGAGAATGCCGGAGAGGCGTTAAGGAAAAGATTGAAGGCGGCGGATGAGAGACATGAAGCGGCGCTTGAAGAGGTCGGTAAGCGGCTCAAGCTGAAAGGATTGCCGAAGGTGATAGAGGCCTTCGATATATCCAATATAGGGGGCAAGATTGCGGTCGGCGCAATGGTTACATTCCTGGACGGAAGACCGGAGAAGAGCAGGTACCGGCTTTTTAAGGTGAGGATGGACAACGGTCCCGATGACTATGGAATGATGCGGGAGGTCGTCTCCAGGCGGTACAGGACCGCCGAAGCCGGCGAGGTGCCGGATCTACTCCTTGTCGACGGCGGCAAGGGACAGCTGAATATCGTGACCGGTGTCCTGTCGGAACTGGGCCTCTCTGTCCCGGCGGTTGCGGCCATTGCGAAGGATAAGGCGGCCGGAAGATCCGGGGGCCTTGCGGAGAAGAGTGGAGAGAAGGTGTACATGCCGGGTAGAAAGAATCCGGTGATATTGAGAAGAGGCTCCAGGCCCGACAACCTGCTTATGCGTATAAGGGATGAGGTTCACAGATTCGCCGTCTCTTACCATAGGAGGTTGAGATCTAGAGCGATTGGGTCCATCCTTGAGAGTATCCCCGGTATCGGCATGCAGAGAAGAAAGGCCCTCCTGGCCCGCTTCGGCGGCATTGATGCCATGAAAAGGGCATCCCTGGAGGACCTGACGAGCGTAAAGGGTATATCCAAAGGGGTTGCATCACTGATTAAAGAGCAGATTTCAGTAGAATAGCCTGGGGGAGGGTGCAGGATGCCGCAGGCGATTGCTATACGCCCCATGATCCCTGTCCTGGCGGCCTTTTCAGCGGGTATTCTCCTGCGTTCATCCATTCAGGTAAGCGTGGGTATGGTAACGCTGCTCTTTCTTTTTTCTCTTTTCATCGCATCATATTTTACGCTATCGAAGCTATCAGCGGCAAGTTGCGGGGAATCGGCCCGCCAACTATCCTTGAAATCAAAGGGAGCAAGGTGGGTTGTGCTGTTACCCTTCCTTTTTCTTGGTGTCCTGTTTGCCGGTGGTGAGCTCAGGGACAATTTCGGGCCCGGCCACATACTTCACTACGTTGACATAAGGGAAGGTGGACTGGGTATAAGGGTTGAAGGGCGGGTCTACAGGGTTATGAGGTCTTCAGGGGAAAGGTCCAGGCTCTTCATCGAGGTGAACAAGGTGATCCTGGGTGGCCATGAAGATGCGGCCTATGGTAGGGTCCTCCTGACGGTGGGCGGGCCGGACGCCGGGATGGTCCGGGGGGACAGGGTGAGGTTCCTTTCGAGGCTTAAGAGACCGAAGAACTTCGGGAATCCCGGGGAGTACGATTATGAGGGTGCCCTAAGAAGGGAGGGGATCTATGTGACGGCGTTTATCGACAGCGCGAGGTGGATAGTAAGGCTTTACGGAGAGGCTGACCTGCTCAGAGGATGGATTGAAGGGGCCAGAGGCTCCGTAAGGGCCTTTATAGAGGGAAAGGCCTTTGCCAACGGCGGTATAATGAAGGCGCTTCTTTTAGGAGATAGAGGGGGTGTGCCGGGAGTCGTCAGGGACGGGTTCGCTCGAACGGGCACGGCTCATCTCCTGGCCATTTCAGGACTCCATGTCGGGGCCGCCGCATTTCTGGTATACGCTGTACTATTCAGGATATTCAGTGCCTCGGAGAGGTGTATGCTAGCGCTGGACATCAGGAAGCTGTCCATACTGCTGAGCCTCCCCGTTGTACTTTTCTACACCCTCTTGACCGGACTTTCACTGCCTACTGTCAGGGCGGCCATTATGGTGGCCGCTTTTGCCATTGCCATCATGCTGGACAGGGAGCGTGATATCTATAATATCCTTGCCTCGGCGGCCCTCGCGATACTACTCTTTTCACCTATGAGCCTGTTCGAGGCTTCATTCCAGCTCTCCTTTATAGCGGTGCTGTCTATAGTCTATATAACCCCCAGATTGAGAGGCATATTCCCAGGAGATGACAGCTCCGGCATGAAGGCGCCATCTGCCAGGCTGCCATATATGACCTCTATCATGGATAAGGGCCTATTCTTGTTCCTTGTGTCCCTTTCCGCGGCTGTCGGCACGGCTCCGATTGTCGCATACCACTTCCAGATGGTTCCGGTCCTTGGACCTCTTGCAAATATTGTGGCGGTCCCTCTGGTGGGTTTTATCGTGGTGCCGGTGGGACTGTTCGCCCTTGCCTTTATTCCTCTGTGGGAGGGGATGGCATCGCTGTTGCTTATGCTTGTCGATGCTGTGCTTGCTGTCGTTGTCAAGTTCATCGCTGTCCTTGCGGCGCTGCCTTTCACCTCTATCAGTGCCGCCCGCCCGGCTTTGGCCGAGATAGTATTGATCTACCTTATTATTCCGGCAATGCTCATTGCCATCGGGAACCGGAGGGTCCGGCCGATCTTTTCGCTGCTTGCCGCCCTTCTGATCGCTATATACGGTTACCGTTACTGCCGCAACAACTATGACGGGGACTTAAGGCTAACCTTCATCTCCGTAGGGCAAGGAGATGCCGCACTTGTGGAGTTCCCATATGGAAAGCGCATGCTGATCGATGGCGGAGGTTTCTATGGCACGGACTTTGATGTAGGTGAACGTGTGCTTGCGCCTTTTCTAAGGCAGAAGGGTATTGGAAGAATAGACTATGTCGTATTGAGTCATCCGCAGATAGATCATGCCGGAGGGCTGAGATTTGTTGTGGAGAACTTTGGCGTGGAAGAGTTTTGGTGGAATGGTGATGGTGGATTGCGCGAACTGTCTGCTTCTCTTGAGCGGAGAGGAGTCCCTACGCTCATAAAGGATGCGTCAACCCCGCCTGTGGTTATAAACGGTGTCAGGGTTGAATTTCTTTACCCGGACAAAGATACACTTCTTGATGGAAATAACAGGTCGCTTGTTCTCAGGCTCGGCTTCAAAGGGGTAACATTCCTCTTTACCGGTGATCTCGAAGAAGAGGCTGAACACCTTCTCCTTAGCCGCCGGCCCGGACTCCGGTCTACGGTTCTGAAGGTCCCTCATCACGGCAGCCGCAGTTCGTCCATGGAGAAGTTCATAGATACCGTCAGGCCCGGCGCGGCGGTCGTATCCGCCGGCTATCGTAACCCGTTCGGTTTTCCCCACAAGGAGGTGGTGGAGAGGTACACTCAGGCGGGGGTTGCGTTGTTCAGAACCGACAGAGACGGCGCGGTAATGGTTGAAACGGACGGCCATGAGGTGGACATAAAAGGTTATTTGACGGATCGAAGGTGGTGGGGTATACTTTAGGGAACCTCTGAATAA
>WGFD01000224.1 GCA_015492395.1 Deltaproteobacteria bacterium
GGTCATAGTGCATTCCGACACCGATATCGACCTTGCCGTAAGGAGGTGCGTGGCGGGGGCCTTCGCTTACGCAGGCCAGGTATGCATTTCCGTCCAGAGGATATACGTCCATAAGGGGATCTACGCTGCCTTTGTCGAGAAGTTAAAGGTTGCCACGGAGGCCCTTAAGGTTGGGGACCAGGCGGATGACTCCGTGCACGTAGGTCCCATGATAGACGAAGAGGCCGCAAAGAGGGCGGATGGCTGGGTGAAAGAAGCTGTCAAGGGGGGCGCCAGGGTTGTTACGGGCGGTAACAGGAGAGGAAACTTCTATGATCCGACGGTACTTGTCGATGCCACTCCGGATATGAGGATTGCCTGTGAGGAGGTGTTTGCCCCGGTAGTAACCATTCAGCCTTACGACAGTTTTGAAGAGGCCGTATCGCAGGTTAACGCCTCCCGGTATGGTCTTCAGGCGGGTGTTATGACAAGGGATATAGGGAGGATAGACTATGCCTTCCGGGAGTTGGACGTCGGCGGTGTCATAATAAATGATATCCCCACATACAGGGTGGATAATATGCCCTACGGTGGAGTAAAGATGAGTGGCTCCGGAAGGGAGGGTGTAAGGTATGCTATGGAAGAGATGTCGGAGCTGAAGTTGCTGGTCTGGAATGCGGGTTCCAGTTAAAAATCTCCTTGTTTTTTTGTAGTGATTGGGCTAGGATAGTGTACACTGTATACAATATCAGCGACAGGAGGTATCGAGATGGCTCTTATGATCACGGAGGATTGTGTGGCTTGCGGTGTGTGCCTGCCGGAGTGCCCTGTAGATGCAATAAGCGAAGGTGACATCTATGTCATCGATCCCAATGTATGCGTCGAGTGTGAGGGATACCACGATTCACCCAAGTGTGCTGAGGTGTGCCCGACCGACGCTTGTGTGCCCGCATCATAGCAGCAGAGGTATCTCAACCATCAGCTTTCTATAGTATAGTCTGCCGCCTGAGCCCGGCGGCTCCGCCTATGCTCCTCCTTCGACATGAGAGAGTATCATGGGGTGGGTGTGCGCGGGGCGGCATATATCCGGAAGGAAGACAATGAAAGACTTCGCAGTTTTCTGGGGCTGTACCATACAGGCGAGATTCCCTTTTCTGGAGGTGTCTACGCGCCTGGTGTTCGAGCGCTTCGGTCTCCCCTATAGGGACATCGACGGCTTCACCTGTTGTCCCGAAAAGTCATTGGTCAATAATATCGATCACGGTCTTTGGGAGTTGACCGCTGCGAGGAATATCGCCATGGTGGAAGAGATGGGGCTCAACCTGGTGAGCCCATGTACGGGATGCGTTTCCAACCTGGCTACCGTGAATAAGGAGCTCTGTCACGACGAGGCCAAGAAGGGTGCGGTGAACTCGATGCTCAAAGAGGTGGGCCTGGAGGTCGGCGGCCATGCCGCCCTGCACCACCTTGTGCCCTTCTTCCACGACGAGGTCGGGATTAATGCCGTAAGGTCCAGGGTTGTAATACCTATGAAAGGGATGAGGGTTGCCATACACTACGGGTGCCACATGATACGGCCCTCTCATTCATTGAATAACGATGATCCCTTGGAGCCCGTGAAGTTCGACAGGCTGGTGGAGGCGCTTGGGTGCGAGAGTGTTAAGCATAGGACGAAGATGATGTGCTGCGGGCAGGGTCTGGATAGGGTAGATCAGCACGAAAACGCCCTGCACATGGCCAGGATAAAGCTCAGGGAGCTCTCATCGCTTGATATCGATGCGATGGTGTTGTGCTGCCCTTCATGTTATCTTCAGTTCGACAACAATCAGTTCCTCATGGAGAAGGATGGTGAGAAGTTCGGCATACCGATCCTCTATTTTACTGAACTGCTTGGACTGGCAGTTGGGTACGGAGCCGAGGAGTTGGGCCTTATGAACCACAGGGTCGGGGTCGCGCCGTTTCTCGAGAAGTGGGAACGTATCGGTGGCGAAGGCTCGGAGGTGGGGGGGCTTGAGAGTGAATTGGAGGACATCGGTGTATTTGGACTATAATCTTTTGGAGAAGTGTTACAAGTGCGGGGCCTGTTATGATCTGTGTCCCTCCTGCCTCAACCTGCCTGGCTACGACCCGAGGAAGGTTATAGGCGATATACTGGCGGACAACTATGAGCACTGGTTGAATTCGGAGTCGATATGGCAATGCCTCGAGTGTCACCACTGCCTGGAGATCTGCTATCAGCACTACGGTTTCGAGAATGCCATGACCGCCCTGAGGACCCTTGCCTCCAAGAGGGGGTTGACACCGCAACAGGTCAAGAGAGGGTGGGATATGTTTGTGAGAACCGGGAAACTGGGAGAACCTCAGTCATCGGCACGGAAGAGGCTTGGACTGCCCCAGGCGGCCGAGAGCGGCAAGGACAGCTTCTTGAAGCTGTTTAAGATCTACCAAGACTCTAAAGGTGTGAAGACTTAACCCGTGTCCAGCCGGAAACCGGGGTGATGAGAACGATGGAATTACGAATGTGGAACGAATATGACTTCGGAGCGTGGAGATGAACCATAACTACCAGAGAGATATATCGGGTTGCGGCCTTACCGGCCTGATCAACAGGAAGAGGAATAAGATCTCCGGCGATGTGATAAGCAAGTCGCTCTGCCTGATGAACGACAGGGGGAATGGTCTCGGTGCGGGCTATGCTACGTATGGAGTGTATCCTGATTATGCGGACTTCTACGCCTTCCACCTGATGTATGACGACAACTCCGCCCAATGGGAGACGGAGGAGTATCTCAAGAAGAACTATAA
>WGFD01000225.1 GCA_015492395.1 Deltaproteobacteria bacterium
CCTTTGTAGAGGTGACTGTCGGCGACAACGGTACGGGTATAGAGTCGGACAACCTCGGCAGGATCTTCGATCCCTTCTTCTCGAGCAGGGAGTCGGGGACAGGCCTGGGACTGGCGGTCGTCCACAGGATCATCGAAAGCCATGGTGGCAGAATAGATGTGGAAAGCAAAAAGGGGCGGGGGACCACATTCAGGATACTGCTGCCCATAGTCGAGGCCGGAGAATTAGCGAGCTAAAGGTTGAAGGAAAAGATTCTCATAGTGGACGATGAAAAGGGAATGCGAGACTTTCTCGGGATAATGCTTAAGAGGGAGGGGTACCATATCGCCGCCGCTTCCTCCGCCGAGAAGGGTGTTGAATGCCTCAAGCGAGAACCGTTCGACCTTGTCATCACGGACCTCAAGATGGAAGGGATTGGCGGTATCGGCCTCTTGAAGGCCGCCAGGGAGATCAGTCCGGAGACGACTGTAATAATGATAACGGCCTATGCCTCCGTGGATACCGCTATAGACGCCATGAAGCTCGGTGCCTATGACTACTTCACCAAGCCGTTCAAGATCGACGAAATAAAGCTGCATATACGAAAGGCCCTTGAACTCAAGAAGCTGGAGAAGGAGAACCTGCTTCTCAAGAGGGAGTTGAAGAGCAAGTACGGTTTTGGTAACCTGATCGGCACGAGCGAACCGATGCTTGAGATATACGACCTCATAAAGAGGATCTCGGATACCAAAACCAACGTGCTCATAACCGGAGAAAGCGGTACGGGTAAAGAACTCGTTGCCAGGGCCATACACTACGAGGGCAACAGGAGGGACAGACCCTTCGTCGCCATAAATTGCGGCGCCATCCCTGAAACACTACTGGAAAGTGAACTCTTCGGCCACCAGAAGGGGGCCTTTACCGGTGCAGTATCCAACAGAACAGGCCTCTTTGAGGCCGCCGAAAGCGGTACCATCTTCCTGGATGAGATCTCGGAGATGCCGGTCAGCCTCCAGGTCAAACTGCTAAGGTTTATACAGGAGCGTAACTTCCGGAGGGTGGGCGGGACAGTGGACATTGCCGTAGATGTAAGGGTAATATCGGCCTCCAACAAAGATCTTGAAGAGGAGGTGAAGTCGGAGAGATTCCGCCAGGACCTCTTCTACAGGCTCAATGTTATCTCGATCCACCTGCCACCGCTTCGCGAGAGGAAGGAGGATATCCCTCTCCTGACAGACTATTTCCATGAAAAGTACAAAAAGGAACTCGGCAAGGACCTCAAGGGGGTTTCTTCAGAGGCAATGGGTCTGCTCAAAGGGTATGATTTTCCGGGTAACGTAAGGGAGCTTGAGAATATAATCGAGAGAGCCACTGCGCTTGAAAGCTCAAGTCTGATACTCCCCGAGAGCCTGCCACCCCATGTCGCCAACGGCATAAAGAAGGGGTCGGAGCAGAAAATGTTGGATATTCCCGTACATCTCCCCCCTGGCGGACTCGATCTTGAGCAGACTATGGAAGACCTGGAAAAGGTCTTGCTTATAAACGCCCTCGAAGAGTCCGGAGGCGTGAAGAAGAGGGCGGCGGAGCTGTTAAAGCTCAGCTTTAGATCGATGAGATACAAACTGGAGAAGTACGGCATAGGATAATAGTGACACAAAATATCCTAGTGGCGCGATCAATTTGTTCCAATAATGACAAATATTGTCTGGTTTGCTGCCGAAAATTGTTATTATTGCATCTTGACCCTGCTCCAGATCACCCCATCTGCCCATTCTGCATATACTATATTTTTTGGCACATTTATTGCTCTTAGAACTTGTCGTGGGAATTGGAAACAGTTTGGCTCAAATAAAAAAACATAAAAAGGAGGTACACGAGATGTTGACGAAGATCCAGATGAAACAAGATGAAAGGGGTTTCACGCTCATCGAGCTCCTGATAGTCGTGGCCATCATCGCCATACTGGCGGCCATCGCCATACCGCAGTTCTCAGCGTACAGGGAGAGAGGTGTCCGGGCAAGCATGGTTGCCGACGCGCGGAACGCCGCCACACTACTTGAGACTTACTTCACCGACTGGGGCTCATACAATACAGCCGACGATGGAACCGCAATCGGACCTGGTCCAACCACATACACCTGGGCGGGACCGCTAACGGTTAAGGTAAGCGCCAACAATACATTGACGCCGACCATTACGACAACAACCTATTCCATAAGCATTGCCAACACCGGCGCTGGCACTGGCAAAAGCCCTCTAACGCTTAGCAGCACTGGCGTCTGTACGTATAGTGACGGCTCTGCCTGCTAATATGATATATGGCTGGCTGAGCACCACTCAAGAGGGGCATTCTTCAAATGCCCCTCTTACATTTTGACCATTAGAGAGCTCGAAAAGAAGAATGGCATGCCCATACAAAAGGATATCAACCGGCATGAGAGGGGTTTTACTCTTATAGAGATCCTGGTCGCCATGGCCATCATCGCTATACTGGCGGCCATCGCCATACCACGGTTAACACCATACCAGGAGAGGGGCATAAGGGCCGGCATGGTTGCCGACGCGCGGAACGTGGCCACGTTACTTGAGGCATACTTCACGGATTGGGGAACATACAATACAGTCGATGATGGCACCGTAATCGGACCCGGTCCAGCCACAGGCGCCTGGGCTGGGGGCTTAACTCCTAAGGTCAGCAATAACAGCACCTTGACGCCGACCATTACGGCCACGACCTATTCCATAGACATTGACAACCCAGGCGCTGGCGTCGGCAAAAGCCCTTTAACGCTTAGCAGCACTGGGGTCTGTATGTATAATGACGGCTCTGCTTGCTAACATCAATGGTATTAGAGTAGTTAGATCAAAATTTGACAATGAAGTATTTCTAATTATACTTATTGTTCCCGTAGAAATGTCTTCTTGATATTATTAAGGACCCTATAACACAAGCCTATCTATGACAACACGCACTTCCACCGTCAATACAGCAGTTTATCACCTCATTCTCTTACTCATCCTGTTATTTTATGCAGCACTTTCCACGAGTAGAAACAGCGTATGGAAAGATGACATCACATTATGGCAGACTGCGATAGACAAGGCATATTCCAAGGCAAGATCACATAATAATCTTGGCGTAGCATATGATAAGATTGGGCTTGCCGAGGATGCCGAAAAGGAGTATAAAATAGCCATTTCTTTAGAGCCGGAATATTACGACGCATATTTCAACCTGGCAATCTTTTATAGAAACAAAGGAATGATAGCGGAGGCGGAACAGATTTACACATATCTGATTAAGCTGAATCCATCCAATTATTCTGCCTATGTAAACC